>CAJXTM010000001.1 GCA_913061385.1 uncultured Rhodopirellula sp.
CAGCCTCGGTCTCGTGGGCTCGGAGATGTGTATAAGAGACAGCACTTGACCTGGTTCGTGCATTTCCTGCGATATGGAAGATCAGCCGCTACTTTCGCAAACAGTTTGAACATTGCAAAAACCACACGAGCGAAGGAATGATCAGCGACTTGGTCAGGACAGAACAGTACGGAAACGAACTGAATGAAGAAGAGCTGCTTGCGACCGTATTTTTACTTCTTCTGGCCGGACATGAGACGACGGTGCATCTCATCGCTGCAGGAACATTAGCTCTGCTTAGACATCCAACTCAAAAGAAACAGCTCGTTCAAGATTGGTCGAGGACTGGCACCGCGATTGACGAAATGCTTCGCTACAACTGTACCGTGCAAACCACAGAACCTCGCTATGTGGCAAACGACATGGATTTCCATGGGAACCACCTGCGACGAGGTGATACTGTGATGCCTTTCCTGGCCGCCGCCAATGCTGACCCCATGCAGTTTGAGCATCCAGAACTTTTCGATCTCAACCGCAGGCCAAATCAACATCTTGCTTTTGGAAGTGGCATCCATACCTGCCTTGGATTACGACTCGCAAAGGCCGAAGCAAGCACGGCCTTGCAACAAATATTCACTCGCTTTCCAGACATCGAACTGGCAGTTCCGGTCACTAATATCGCATGGGGCGAAGGAGTCGGCACCCGATCAATCCTGGGTCTGCCAATCCGAATCAGGCCTGCAGGCTAAAAACCCCTTCAACAACCTAACCGCGTTTCGGCAACTCGTCCTGGCAACTCGTCCTGGCAATGCGTACAAGCAACACTCAAAATTTTTGAGTGAACACTGAAATGCTGTCCGATCGTTGAAAACACCCCACGTAATGTGTGACTATCCGCTTACCAGTCATGCATTACGATCCAAACGTTCGCTCACGTCCTGAAACAGCGTAAACCCTTCGCCAATAAAACGACGAATTGACTGAGCATCAGGATCCACTCGTTTATTTGCTCGAAAATGCAACAACACACCCGACTGACATTCAAGCGAGCATCCGTTGTTGCGTTCACAGGCTGCCACCATCTTTGCATCTAGAAACCCACGAGCTTGCTCGGGCTGATCAGATTTCAACACGAACTTTTTGGAAAATGCAGGATACTGGTCCAATTCAATCCCGCCACGGCCAAACATTTCTTTGATCCCATCTAAAAAAGCTTTTCGGGGGCGCACCTGCAGTTCCGGCACCGCAAGCGTAACCGAACGCACACTCACCACAGTCACTCGATGCGTTGTTTGACTTCTCCCATGGCCCGTCGTGAATTGATAATCAAAAACCTGAACCTGCAAGTCAGGTGTATCAGCGACAATCAAGTTAAAAAGTTTTTTCCGGCGTCCCCGATTAAAAAGTGGAAGAGAACTCAAATCGCTCATCAACAACTCATCCCCCTCGGGCTCAAACTTCAGTCCCAGCTCAGAGGTCGTGGTCTCCAAAGCCACCTCGCGAGCTTTTTCGCGACGCTTCACAAATCGATAGCAAATCAAAAAAACACCTCCGATCAAAGCAAAAAGGCTGCCGTAGACAGTGGCAAGAAAGATCACGAGGTGCTTCCCTACCCATCCTTTAACATCATCTTTGCCATCTGCACGCTTCGAGCCTGAGTTCGCCTCCTGCCAGGCTTTGACCGCTGCCTGTTCGGTCATCTCACCCGAATTTACGGCTCTCCTGAGTTCTTGACTGTAGGCGTCCAAATCTTTGGGCTGATCCACGACCGGTGGATTCTCGTCAGACTTTGCCAGTTTGCTGCTAGGTCCTGAAACGTCAACCTTTGGAGTTACCGCATTTGCTTCTGCCGAGAGTGGGGGCGATTCGCTCTGGCCCACGGCGTTGTCGAAAGCAGGTGGTGCTTGCTGAGCCAATAAGCCTCCACCAACGTTCACCAAATTGAATCCCGCACCACCTATCAAACTACCGAAGAGAATGGTGATTAAGGGCAGATAGCACATGTTTAATTTCTCAATCGGTACAGGAAATAACAAGAGACGCCTGTCGAGCCTGCCTTAATCTGATTCTAAACCTAACCGCGTCTAAGATGCGAGCATTGCGACACACTGATACACAAACTCCGCCGCAACAGTGCTATGTCACATGCTGCTGGACATGACTGGAGTCCGCCAGCGACAGGTGAGATGCAAGCGTACTCAACAAGCAACACTGAGTGGAACGCACTCATACCGAATCATTCCGAGACAGACGACATTACTACTCATCTTCGATCTCACGTGCTTTCGCCAAAGCAGACGCAACGATCCCAGCGGGGATTGAAATGATCCCGAGCCCAACCGGGAACACAATGAAAGTAAAACAGCGTCCCCCCAAGGTGACAGGATAAACATCGCCTTAGCCAACTGTCGTCAGTGTAGTAGTAGCCCACCACAGACGGTGGAAAACAGAAGCAAAATGCGTGGGCTGTGCTTCATTCTCAAAAAAGCAGATTCCCACTGCAGAAAGGTAAAACGCAATTAGTGACACAGCACCAAACAGGATCAAATCTTCACGTGCAATACTCAGCGCAACATGAAATCGGCGCACAGCTTTGCTAGAGCGAACCAGTTTCAACATCCGAAACAATCGCAAAAAACGAAAGACCCGGACGCTACGACGATCCGCACCGGGAGCGATATAAAACGGGAGTACGGCCAACAGGTCGATGATCCCAAAGAAACTGGTAACAAACTTCCACCGGTTCTCTGCGGCCCAAAGTCGCAAAAGATATTCCACTGAGAAAATAGACACGGTGATGATTTCCAAACTCCGCAGCCAGCCCCTTGTTTTAGCAATCAGGTGTGGCAAGGTCTCAATCGAAAACCCCAGCAAGGATGCAATCACCAGCAACTGAATCACAATCGCAAAAGCACGCCCAAACGAAGTCATTGAGCATTGAATCGAGTTGGGCTCGCCGCGTATTGGCTTGTTGAATCATGCATGCACAAACAGCAACTACAACCCCAAAGATCAATCCATGCAAGTAGATGATCCGCTCCAACTGGACCGCAACAAGCACGCATCACGAACAGGATCGCTACGTGGCCCGAAAAGTGGCTGCACCCCTTTCGGTTCGAAAAGAGACAGCGAAACACAGCAGCCCCCACGGTCCGTCTCACCCCAGCCACTACGCAGCATACGTTCGAAAATTGGCACGTCTAAACAAACGGAAAAACCGTCTACTTGTTATTGATCGACGGGGAATCAGCCGTCGGCGTCAACGGATTTTTGAGCACATGCCAACGGGGATCTTTCCCGTGAGAAAATCGGGGCCGCGTCCGCTGCGATTTTGTTTCCAAGTGGTCGCCCCACACCGTTTTCGCCCTGCATTGACTCTGGTGAGGCTGCTTTGTGCCCAGTGCCTTATGACATCACCGGCTCTCCACGAGTCGTCGGTCTCAGAATCGACATGGGGCCTACGAGACATAGTTTCTGAAGCGGCACTTAAAATCCTGAAACACGAAAAATGTCGGCACATCTGGGCTGACATTTGTCATTGTTCGATCGCGCCTGCTCCTGAACTGACGAGGGGTTCCTCAAAGCTTCGCAAAAGATTCTGTCGAACTCAGCAATGCAACTTTGGGTCAACAAATCCAACGAATAAGCGATTGGTAATACCGCAAGTATGAACGTAGTGAAAATCTTCTCAATCCAACAAGCCACGCCTAACGATTCTGCATAGCGTCAATTTGACATCACTTGCCCAAACTTCAATTCTGCTTAGCAATCTTCCTGCTTTTCTCGTAAATGGCAGGCAAAGCAAGAGTTTATCTATGAATTAGTAATGTGCCCTCTTAGCTCGGAAATGATCGATCTCCGATCGAAAGGGGTAAGAATTTTGACACACGCCTCACAGCCTCGTAAATTGTGACCAGTTCAAAATCATTACAGACAGCTAATTGGAGGTTTACAAACTTCCACATCTCGCCCATCGGTAGTCATGCGACACTCCTCCGCGACAGAGCAACCTGCCGAAGCCACTTTCCGTGTCGGCTCACTGATGAGTCGCTCGGCACTGCGACGACTGCTGTCGCTCACAACGATTATCATCTGCACTATTAGTTCGACTGTTCTTCCTCAACGGACAGGATTCACTCTGCAGACATGTGAGACAGAGATTCCACTACAGGAAGACACGAACAGCAGTGAAGAAGAAACGGAGCGTCTACCCACCACCTCCGTTCGCTGTAAATCAAAGGTAGCCCGCAGCTTCAGGCAAAACAATGCATTCGGAAGCAGGCGATCACACCGGAGGAACACTGCGTACAAGTCCCTACAACCAAATCATCCTGGTCACTACCTTGCCAATGGCCTGCGTGCTCCTTTGGTAATCTAATCATCCAGCATGATTTCCAGGCATGACACCTGATGCCTAGAGCACGAATTAACCATCGAAAAATCACGAACACTGTGACCAGGATGGTAGTCTTTCTGCAGTGCATGAGCGCGGAATCCTGAATATGAACCGGCCCAACATCTGCTTTTGTATTGCTGGGTAAATCCTGTTGCTCTTCTTGCAGTTGCCAACATCGCGGCTTGGTAGAGGCAAGATGGACATGCGGATCCTTTGGTACTCCTGGTCAAAATCTGAACCAGGACCCGGTTCACTGGCGGTCATCCCGCCCTGCCATGAAAAGTTATTTCTCTGGTAACACCAGCTGTCTCTTGCGGCAATCTCTCGCTCACTCCACTCGACTGACTCATGCAACAACTTAAGAATGCCATCCATAATGGTCATTTCATACTCGACCTGGTCGCCTCTGACCTCAATACAGCGATTGAAGCAACCGTCAAAAAGATGGTTGAAGACGGCATCCTAGCTGAAGCTGTATCAGAGAACGTATGCAACGCCCTACTAAAGCGTGAGCAACTCGCCCCGACCACCATTGGTCATGGGGTAGCCGTCCCTCACGTCTACGTGGAAGGCATCACCACACAGGATGTGGTGTTTGTTCGACTCAACCACCCACTCAACATGGGAGCACCAGACGGCATTCCCACTCAATTCGTTTTCTTTTTACTTGGACCGGCCGGTGCCGCTGCAGCGCACTTGGACACTCTGGCTGGTATCGCCCGGCTGATGTCCGACGACGAATTTCGTTACGAGATAGGTATTGCAAAAAACGTCAGCGAGATTGAGCAAGCTTTACATCGCTTTGAAACGCGGGCGGAACCAGAACTGGCTCCAACTCAGTCCGATATCAGTGAAGGCCTTACATACTCAGGAGGTTTTGCCAAGGGAATCAAACAAGATATCGCACGACGCCTACCACACTACCTCGACGACTTCCGTGAAGGCATACATCCCAAGTGCATAGGGTCAACTCTCTTCCTGTTCTTTGCCTGCCTCGCTCCGGCAGTCACGTTCGGTGGTGTGATGGCTGTCGAAACCGGAGGTCAGATCGGGGCCGTTGAAATGATTGTCGCGTCCGCGTTTTGCGGAGTCATCTTTGCGTTGTTCTCTGGCCACCCACTAATCATCCTGGGCGGCACCGGACCCTTGCTTGTGTTCACCGCAATTCTGTACCGCCTGTGTTCAGATTTAAATCTACCGTTTCTGGCATCTTATGCCTGGGTAGGCCTTTGGTCCGCCGCTTTCATTTTGATCTTGGCGGTGACTCAGGCCAGCTGCCTGATGCGGTATTTCACTCGGTTCACCGACGAAATTTTCTCAGCTTTGATCTCCGTGATTTTCATCTACGAAGCGATCAAGTCCCTTGTCGGAATTTTCCAAAATCTGGACGTCAAGATGCACCATGATACGGCACTGCTGTCATTGCTTCTGGCGCTTGGAACATTTTATATTGCCATCAGTCTTTCGCGTTTCAGACGCAGTAGCTACTTGCGTCCGCGAATCCGTGAATTCATTGCGGATTTCGGCCCTGCGATCGCAATCGCGACCATGACGATCATTTCGGTGTGGCTTCATGAAGTCTCACTCGATGTGTTACCAGCACCAGATGTGTTCGGCACCACCAATGGGCGCGGGTGGATGGTGGATCTATCTGCTGTCCCAACGTGGGCAAAATTTGCAACCGCTGGCCCAGCAATTCTGGTGACCGTTCTCGTATTCCTTGATCAGAATATTACCGCACGTATCGTGAATAGTCCCGATCATCGCCTACAAAAAGGTGAAGCCTATCATTTAGACCTCGGAGTCGTCGGGATCCTGATGGCTTGTTGCTCAATGTTTGGCTTGCCATGGCTGGTCGCTGCGACGGTCAGATCATTGAACCATGTCCGAAGCCTTGCCACCATGGACGAAGTCGTGCTTCCTGGAGGTGAAACTCACGAGCGGATCATCCACCTCCGCGAAAATCGCGTGACAGGCCTGACAATCCATTTACTGATCGGATCGTCGCTGCTGCTATTGCCATTGCTAAAAGAGATCCCAATGGCTGTTTTGTATGGTCTATTTCTCTTCATGGGTGTCGTGTCCATGTCAGGCAACCAGTTCTTTGAGCGTCTAAGCCTTTGGCTGAGAGATCCCGACCTGTACCCCGTCACGCACTACATTCGCCGGGTCCCAACCAAGACCATCCATGCCTTCACTGCCCTACAAGTCATGTGTCTGGCTATTCTGTGGATTGTCAAAAGCAGCGTGATTGGAATCCTGTTTCCAATCTTCATTGCCTTGCTTGTACCCATCCGAATGCTGGCTGCAAAATACTTCAGCGCTGAGCACCTGGCAGCTTTGGATGCCGACGAAGAACCGGAAGAAGAAGAAACACACTGGTCTGTGTGATGATCTGACAAGCTAAAAACGGGTTGTGGGTCACACGAAAGATGAAGGCACTAGAAACACCCAGATGTTACCCACCAGCGGGATGGGGTCCAATCGCACCATCCAGATCACGTCTGCATGGGAGAATAGATCGACGCGACACTAGTCGGAACCTCAAAGAGTTACACTCACTGAATAATGATCACGAGAGAGGTTCAGACGCCTCAGAAAGTTCCTTCTAAAGCGAGACCCAACATTGGCTTCAAATGAATTTGAGGTGGAGCACAAATCGATTGAATCAACACTGGTTGCGGCGATTCGCATGACTGGTAAATACAGCGATGCAGGAAATAGATTTTCCGAACTTGGAAAAAAGTTTGGTCGGCACATCTGTGGCAAAGCACTTATCCTGCATCATGATTCTGAACACCAAGACAACGATGCTAACTACGAGGTTTGCATGCCCGTTCGTCAGGGTGAAAGCACGGGGAAAACCGAAGTACGGAAACTTGACGGCGGCCCGTGAATCTTGTTGATCCACACAGGTCGCTAAGAACAAATTGGACCAGCCTACGAAAAGACCATTCAGTTTGCCCACCAGCAGCAATACCAAATCACGATGCCTACGCGGGAACTCTATCTGAAAGGCCCCGGCATGATATTCAAGGGCAATCCCAAGAAATACATCACAAGATCCAAATGCTAATTGCCAATCCCAAAACCTGCCCCATGCCTGAGGCACTGGCATAGCAACTACTCATACGGTTGACCGAAACAGTCACCCGCGGTGTAAAAAAACCACGACAA
This sequence comes from uncultured Rhodopirellula sp., assembly GCA_913061385.1. Classification (GTDB taxonomy): domain Bacteria; phylum Planctomycetota; class Planctomycetia; order Pirellulales; family Pirellulaceae; genus Rubripirellula. The sequence goes on from CAJXTM010000001.1 coordinate 7,553, forward strand.
GCACCGCTGAGTGGTGATCGTCACGGCGAGGGCAACCTGGCGGCCTAGGTTTGGCTGAAATTAACGTTTAGATGCTGCTCTACACCTGAACCTGAAACCCGAGCACTACCCGTAATCGGCTTGACTCCACCAGTCAACTGCTCCAGCCTGTCGTGCACGGCGTCGATGGTGGAGTCGAGAGTGGATGTACCTGCGGTCAGTCCGATGATTTCAAAACCGTCGAACCACACTGCATCAAGTTCTTCGGCACAAGTAATATGGACAGCGGGTACGTTGTGCTCCTGACACAACTCCGCAAGTCGACGGGTATTATTTGAATTTCGCCCACCAACGACCACGACTGCATCGACTTGTTGAACAAGGTCCTGCATTGCTGCCTGACGCCGCTTTGTTGGATGACAAACCGTGTCGACAAACCGAATATCAGCCTCACTATTCTGCGCGGCGATTTCGCTTCGAATCTGATCAAGCAGATGTGAGGGCATCGTGGTTTGGCAAACGATTCCGATACGTTTGCTGTCGTACCTTTTCACCGCATCCACATTCGGCACCACATCATAGCGATCCAGATCTTCAACGATTCCCTGCACTTCAACATGCCCAGGCTTGCCGATTAGCAAGACATGCCGTCCCTCCGCTGCCAATTTCATCGCAGCATCATGTGCCCGCCGCACGAGCGGACAGGTTGTGTCAATCAGTTGCTTGCCGCTTGAATTCAGCCGCGATCGTTCCTTGTCACTCACCCCGTGCGCTGTAATTAACACGACAGGAGTCTCTGCCGCTTCATCGCGATTGACTTCCGAAGCCTGCACAAATCCGGCAACACCCAACTGGTGAATCACTCGGGGATTATGCACCAACTCGCCATGAATCGTGACCTGAGTCGGATTGGGCACTTCATTTACGATTTGCAAGGCATCCCGTACTCCAAAGCACATTCCCATCTCGGTGGCTCGAATGATTTTCATGCTGTCGCTCTTGTTGATAATCTTCAAAGTAAAAAAATGCGATCGTAACATCGGAGTCACGTCAGACGTGTCACCTCGAGTCCATGAGCGGAAACCCGGACTGCGATTTCAAAACTTCCCTCAAGCGGAAGACAAACCAGCGGACAGTTTTGTTTGCCCTGATCCAGACTTCCTGCCCGCGGGTTGCCCATCAGCAACAACGCGTTCCAAAACACTGATGTATTCCGTGAATTTGTTTCGGCCCTCATCTGTGAGCCGATACAAGGTTTGAGTCCGAGTGCCCTTGCTACCTTTCGAGGTTTCGACCAATTGGGCCTCGGCCAGAACTCCCAAATGCCGACTCAAATTACCATCGGTCAAGGAGCAAAGTTCTTTGAGATCATTAAAAAGCACGCCATCCGCATGGGCAGCGAGGGAAGCCAAAATCCCGAGCCGGGCCTTCTCGTGCATCACCCGATCTAAACCCTGATAGGAAAATCTCCCCGCAGAGTCCGGTTTAGGTTCCTTGTCTGTTTCTTTCGATTTTGACTTACGAGCCACGCTTCCGCTCCAATGTCCAATAAAGGGTCGCCGCACACAGTAACTGACCGCCACCAAAACAAAGTGCCATCTGCCACGGCGCAAGGAAATCATCTCCCTGCCCCCAGTAAAGACAAACACAACCACAAACGACGTAATACAAACCCACCCACGACACCAATGACGGCAACAGTCGCGCGGATGCAAAGACGCCTAATCCAAAGATCAGAGACCACAACCCCGGCAACATCCAGGCAACCATTGGAGCGCTTTGATAAATACAAATTGTCAGTAATGCACCAACTACCACACACGGCAAAAACTGCTCCACCGCCAAACGCGTCATGTCCCGCGCCAACACGGATTCTGACTTGAGTACCCGCATCACAAGTTCCACACCAGCAACAATCGCACTTAACGCAGCTACACCAACCCACAGCGATAAGTAACGCTCCAACTCGTTCGCTGGATCTTCTACCCAACGTGCTTGCACAGCAGCAGCCAATAAACCCAGCACTCCAGATGCACCAACCGTCAACGACCGATAGCCACGGAAGACTTCGCTTCGCGCCATCTGTTGACGAATGTCTGAAATCTGCTGGAGTGCTTCGCGAAGCTCCACTGGATAACCCTGCAACCCTATTTAAATTTGACCATGAAGCAAAACACTGCCGCTGTGTCTTGCACTGAAATCATCACAACCAAAAGTGATTCAATTTTTCCCTCTCTGCACTACCGCGAATATCACCAAACACCAAACGCGTCAGCCAACGGTCGCTGTCGTTGCATTCTCATCACATGAAGTTGCCCATCCACGCTGGAGATGAATTCAGTCGCTTCGAGCCCACGTATCGATCCTAACTTCCAAATCACCAAGTCCCGATACCAGTCGTGATCTACATCTTCCCATGACAAATAAGCGGGCCGAAGATCACTGAACAAGTCAGCATTAAAGCTGGATTTCATCGTCGTATCGCCATCGTGACAACTAACAATCACTTCGGCAGGACCGTTATCACCTGACGTAATTGAGAATGACTTCGTTTCAATGGCGATACGATGCTTCCCAACTTTGAACGTTTGCTTAGCGTCGTATTCCAGAGCACGAAAATGTTCTCCCAGCCACAGGCTGACACCAAGAACCGCACACAGCGATACGACAACGACAACACCAGCATTCTTCATTTAAAAAACTGTTCACCCCGAGCTACTTATCACTTTACAATGCAAAGTAGTTGCCGATTCACGCCGAGTCAACGGAAAGCTGGACTCTTTTATCAAAAAAAAAAGAGCTTACGCAAAGCCAAATGCATCAAACCACGAGGTGATGCTTTGCCCTAGGCCGGAAACGGCTCGCAGAGACTGCCAGAAAGAGGCCCAAACTCGGCGACGAGAGGGCTGAACTACTTTTCGAGTGTCACACCCAGTAAAAACGGCGCACCGTAACTCATGGTGCTTTCATAATCGAATGCAACTATCTTCCGTTCTGGCTGTGGGTTCTGCCAAGTCAGCGTGTAGAGGCCGATATCACGTCCCGAGACCTCCTTACTAGGATGCACCCATGCAAGCTTCCCACCATTGACTTTTCGTTTCGAATCATTGGTCAAGAACCAATCGCGGACATGTTCACCAGCTTTGATTTCGATAGCCAATGATTCTCCATCCTCATAATTTACGATCAGCTTACCGATACAAGTGCCATGCGGATCACTATCTCCCCAACCCGCTCCATGCAGCAAGTGAATAGCACTTGCTGTCTGGCCAACCTGAATCCCCAGGACACGGCGAGATAATTCAGTGGCACCTGCAGAAAGTTCTGTTTCTTTACCCTCGAGTGCGATCAGCCCGCGAACATCGAACTCCATACCACCAAAGGTATTCAATCCTGGCATGATCGTGTCAAAACATTCGGTCAATGTGCGTGTGGGTCGCAACGTCTGATAGGGGAACTCATTTAACCCTACGTTGCAGTGTGAACTGAGATCAATAAACCGCGCATCTATGGCAGGGTCTCGCTCGGTTATTAATTCCCGCAACTTCACCTTTCGCTGCTTTTTCTTGGCAACAACCGCCTCTGCAAAACGTTTTAGTTTTCCAAGAATGTCGCCCTTGAGTTTCCAGCTTTCGCTGGACACCGGATTTAACGACAACGAACGTTCAACTGCTTCTATCGCGAGCTCCAACTCACCAAGCCGTAGCCGGATTCCTGCCACCGCCCTCCATACGTCTGGGTCCTGCGGTGCGTCGCTGATCACTTTCTCGATCAAATTCCGTACCTGTTGAACAACCCGCTCGTTGACTTCGGCTCCCCCGGTTAGTTTTCGAAGTGCGAGCTGCGACAATCTTACAGCTTCCACGGGATCACCATTGAGGTCCTCTGAAAATGACTCGACACTCATGGCGACAAGAAATGGTTGGGCGCGGCTTTCAAATGAAAGAAAGTCCACCGTTTTGATTTTCACTTCGGGAGTTGGGTTCGTCCAAGTGGATTGGTAAAGAACCGAATCGCTCAAGCCTGCAAATTGTGCCACCCCCTCGGCACGCCATGCCGTATAGGCTGAAGATTCAGTGTCCCGATCGATGATAAACTCTCGAATTTCTTTTTCCCACCGCACACCGAGTTGGTGGACATCTCCATTTTCAAGTTGGATTTTATAAACCGCCACAGGGGCTCCTGCGTTATCACTATTAACCGCACTATGCAGAAAATGGATTTGATCGCCGGCCAGTTCGACCTTAATCTGCTTTACCTCTTTCGGAAAAGTGTTCTCCATTTCAAAAACTTCACGATCATTCAGTTGAATGATTCCACGAATATCAAACGGGGTTCCGTGAAGAACATGCGTCCCAGGCGAAAGGGTATTGAGCACCTTGCCGTAGAAGTTTGGATAGTTCCTTGGCGTGTACCATGATTCATCGAGACTTGCGTTGTAGTACTCAGTCAAATCGACAAACGCGGTAGGCAAGTCGGCAGGCCTTGGCGGGACCATCACTTTCACAAACCACTCGCGGCCTTCGGTTGCCCCAAATTTTTCGAGGGCTGCGTTTCTCAGTCTCTCCAAGAGAATCTGCTCTTCAGGTGACAACGCTTGACTGAGAGCAATCTCACTCACCGGAAAATGCAATACTCTTGCAGCCTCGTCAAACCTTTCCAAGTCCCACAGGATCCTGCCTTGGAGAAGTCGATAGCCCGGATGATCAGGGTCAACCTTTCGCAACTCCGCGACAGTCTGCAACGCTTCTTCCTGCTGACCAATCGTGTGCAGCACTTCCGCGCGTTGATAAATAATTTCTGGATTGCCGATACTGAGTTCTACCGCGCGACGCGACACGGCATCAATGTAATCATGAGTTAACTTGGTTTTCCCCTTGGTGAACACGGCTCTTTGATAGGCCGCTGCGGACAATTCCACTGCTTCATCTATCCCCGCTGCGTCATCTATTTCCGCTGCGTCAGGTGACTCAACCGTCATGGCTACGAGAAATGGAGCTGGATGATCATTGGCAGACCCAAAGGTGACTGTGCTGATCTCCACGTCTGGCCTGGGATTTTCCCAACAACTTTGCGAGAGATTCTTGAAGTTCCCGTAATGGCCCTCACTCCACCCAACCGCAGCCTCACGTGGAACAACGAAACGATTGAACATCCAGTTCACAACATCATTACCATACAGAATCGGAAGTCGCTTTTTTTCACCGTCGACATAGTTAATTTCGTAATAGCCGACTGGCCCTCCATCTGCGATTCGGGTGCTTGTATCGGCAGCAACGTTGTGTAGAAAATGCAAATAGTCAGCTCTCCGGTTGACTTTGATATCACTGACACTGGAAGGCAGAGGTTCGGGGAATTCGCTGTTGACCACGACCCCACCTGACAAACGAATCATGCCTCGGACATCAAACGTGACACCATTAAATTCTGCTAATCCGATTGGGAGCCGCTTCCATGTTTCGCCACTCTTATTCCCAGCAGCCTTTGGACGATAAGGCATTTCGATTAAGGTTTGATTGTAAAAGTCGGTGAGATCGACTTGAGCATCCGTGGCGTCCTCTGACCGCTTAGGAATTCCATTCCCAAGTAAATATTCATGTGCCGCCTTGGATTCTTTGAGTTGCACCAGTTCATCGCTACGCAGCGAGAGAAAACGACCAAATTGCCGCCAAACAGGTGTTCCATCCTCGTTGTAATCCAGTGACTTCTGAAGTGCTTTCTGGGCTTCCGCCTCCCGATTCAACGACGCCAAAATCTGTGATCGCAAACGCCATACCTGCGCATCTTCCGGCGCAAGTTCACAGGCATATCGGGTAAGCCATTCCGCCTCGACGCTCCGACGCTCCAGGGTGTCACCTTTTTCGAGCAACCTACCCAAGCCCGACTGTGACAAGGTCCTGGCATTTCTCTCTTTCTTGGCGAGTATACGTCGCAATATTCCTGTCAGAAATGGCTTCTCACCTTCCCAATCGAGCACATGTCGATTTTCCGGCAACACACTGAGTGACTTTGCGAAGGCATCGTACGCCTCGTCATCTTTCCCCCGTTCATGCAAATCATACGCTTTTACAAATAGCGCAATCGGCGTTTCGGGATTAAGTTCCAATGCTTTTGCAATGGATTCACCTGATGGTTGCCCGACAATCTGTTCAACCGCGGCTTGAAGAGCCCATGCTTCGCCGTTGTCAGGCGAAAGCTCAACTCCCTGCTGACAGTACCACAGAGCCGCTGCATCCCAGTGTGACTTCGCATGATCTTCCATCGCTGTTCGACGAGGTGAAACCGCGAGCAAGTAGCCAATCCGACATGAAATGAGACCGTTGTTGGGATCAAGCAAAAAGGCTTGATATTGGTCATCGAGACTTTCGCTGCGAGAGAGCGCGTCGATGTAGTTCGGCATCGAGAGATCAACCGTGGACGCAGCAGCACGCTCCTGAGGATTCCCTAAGAACCACTTTGCCCAGCGTGTGTAGCCATTTTCGTCCGGAGCATCAAAAATCCGTGCCCGAAGTTCCTCGAGGCCAGTGCCGTCAGTGACCTCAACTGCGCCACTATCATTAATTCGTCGTTTGGCCACCAATTCAGCTAACTCGGGCAGCCACTCCGGAATCTCATCATGAACCGGTGGAAAATCAAAGATCTTGACTGTGCCATCACCAGAGCAGCTCAACAGCCGCTTGCTGTCGCTACTGAAGCCTACCGTCCAGATTCTTTCCGAGTGCTGCTGTGCTCGAAACAATCTTTTCCCGGTTGAAACTTCCCAAATCAGAAGCACACCATCAACAGTGCCGGCTGCAAGGAAACGTCCATCTGGGCTAAATTCCAAACCGCCCCCATAGATTTGCCCTTCGCACTCCAAGGCTTCAACTGGGCGTTTTCCGGTACGCCAATTCCATAGGTCAATCTGACCGATGTCCCAATCACCGTTCATCGCATTACAACTTGCGACGATATCGCCATCAGGATGAAAGGCCGTCGCAAGGTAACTGCCTGGATTCTCCGTGGCCCATGCCAATTCACCTGTCGAGACATCCCAAACTCTCAAGACATCGGCAAACGCACTGGTGAGAACATACTTGCCAGCAGGACTCACACTGAGTGAAACGGCGGAATTATGACGCGTTCCCAGAGCAGAGGATTCGCCGGTTTCGGAATCGATCAAACGAACGATTCCGTCAGCACCTCCCAGCACGATATTTTTGCAATCCTTCGAGAACTTGGAAGTACCATCCAAGGCCACGGGATCGAATAGCGGAAAGCCTGAAGTCGCGTCCCACACACCAACCGAACCCTCCATCGTGTGAATCAGCAACCGATCTCCTGCGTCATTGAATTGCACCAGAGCTGGATTTCCACCAACATCAATCTGCAAATCCAGTTCGCCATCTTTTTCCAAATTCCAGATTCGCACAACACCGTCATTTGATCCCGTCACGACCCGCGATCCATCGGGACTGAAGCTGGAATTATTGACTCCCGATCCATGCCGAAATGTACGACTAACTACGCCGTCTTTCACGCTCCAAATTTTTACTTTTGTGTCCCGGGCAGCACCGCCAGCAACAATCTGTGTACCGTCAGGGCTAAAGCTGGCTCGATACACGACACCATCGAACTGCTTTGGGAGCCTTCGAACCGAACGCGGTCTTGCAGACCAACGATTCAGCAATCCAAGGTGCAGTCGCTGAACCCCTGACACCTCGAGGGAGGTCTTTTCAAGAGAAACAAACTCAGCCCGATCCTCCAGTTGCATGAAACCACTGGCAAAGCCACCACGGGATGTCCGCAACGGCAGCATCAACTGCTCACCGGTTCGTGAGCTAAATACACGAATGGACATATCGCCCACGTTGAACGTGACTATTTTTTCTCCATCGTCAGTGATTTTAAGAGAGGGCTGGAACGGATGCTTAATGGGGGCCGTCACAGGCGATCCCGAAAACACATCCCAAATCCGAAGAGTCCTATCTTCGTGGACCGTCACCAAACGTCCACCATCCGCAGTGAACTGAGCACTGTCCGCCGGTGAATCATCAAAGTCAAAACGATGAATTTCTCCGCCCGACTCAAGATCAAAAACCCGCAATTGGTGGCCCGCGTGGCTCGCGACACCCACGATCCAACGCCCCAGCAGATTTTCAAAATCATCAAAATCGAGAAACCGGAAACCAGCGAGAGACTCCTTCGATTGCCCACCAAATTTCTCCTGGGTGATTGATACTACCACTTCACCCGTCTCAAGATTGATGACCCGCAGCATTCCTTGCTCGAACGTGCGGCCCGCGACCACTAGCAAAGGTTTTTTGGGATGGAAGGCAACTTTTCGCACAGGAAAATCAAACGTTACCTTTTGCACTTCAAGCCCTTCTGAGGCTGCCGCTTCATTTGGTTCACTGGACTTCTCTTCATCACCTGCCTGTGCCGGCTTGGCGGTTTCCAACCGAGCCCACGCGACAGTTTGCTCCACTTTTGAGCTCAAAAACAACCAACTCGAGTCGGGGCTCATGCCCATCTTATCGACAGCCAAACCGTGAGAGATATCAGCGGCCACTGCCTTGCCATCCGTCGCACTCCAGACTGAACAGGTTTTGTCTGTAAAGTTCGCGAAAACATGCCGATGGTCTGGACTCCACGAAAACTTGTTCGACATGAGAGGAGCCTCGGATTGCCGCCGAAGTTCAATTCGCTTTCCAGTGATCCCATCCCAGAACAACAACTGCCGTGTCTGCGGGTCATTCAATAAGATTCGCTCTTCGCCTTTGACTTTTGAGAGCACCCCAAAATGCTGATTGAAACGATCCGACACAGGCATGACCGGCGTATCCTGCAAACCAGTCTCCGTGCTGAGTCCAACGATGCTGCCTCCTTGGGCCGGCAAGGCAACATAAAGTCGCTTTCCGTCGTTGGTAAATGACGGCCAATCGACCTGATTCCCTCCGTTCATAGCTGCGATTTGCTCACCAGAAGGGGCATTCCAGAGAGCTCCGATCAAAGCATCGTCCAACGTCCAAAACAAGCGACGGTCCTCATCGGATCCCCAATATCGAAATGGCTTCTCCTGCTCGATGATCTGTGTTTTTCCAATCGGAAAATTCTGCTCTGACAGCAGTGAAAGAATTTGTGCTGCCGCTTGCCAATAATTTGGCTCTGTGCGTAAAGAACGGGCCAGGTACGCGAGTGCAAGATCGTTTTTATCTCCAGCAATTTGCTCATTTGCTGTGACGAACTGCGATCGCGTGAGTGTTTCGTTCAGTTGAACTGCTGCATTTTCAGCGTTCTGTTTTGCTTGCTGTGCAAGCGTTTGCAAACGCATTGCTTCCGCCGCATTTTCCTCGGCTTGAATTTTTGATGCTTCGGCTTCGATGGCATTCTTTTCAGCCAAGCCTCTTTGCCGCTTTGATTCTTTCTGAGCGACCAGTGCAAACACAAACGCTACGAGGGCGACGACCGCTACGGCAGCCACACCTGTTGAGAGAATACGCAAACGGCGGGCCGCGCGTTGCTGCAATCGTGCACGTTGTGCCTCGGCAGCCGCCAGTGCCTGAGCCTGTTCAAGCTCACGCTGTCGCGCAGCTTCTCGCTCACGCTCCGCTTCGTGAGCCGACTGCTCACTCTGCTCTAAGAATGCCATCGCCTGATCAAACCCGGCCGCATAACGCACGGCCCAGTTTGAAGTTGGACTGGCCACGCCACGCCACGCCAGTGCAATTTGCAGATCTGGATCGTGATACAACCCCGCCTTGCCCTGTCGGTGCAACTCAGCAGTTTCGGAGAGCCTACGATAAATCCGCGCGGACTGCGCCTCAGTTTCAACCCACCCTTCCAAGCGACGCCAAACACGCATCAAGCTCTCGTGGGATATATCAACCACAGTCCCAGGCGTCAGCGGCACATCACTAGGTGGCATCAGGAACGTTACCCCGGGATGCCGAAACGCCTCAACGACTGTCACCACCTGATCCAGTTCGGCCCCCGCGATTTGAGTCAGAAGATCCAAACGGGTTGGTCTTCGAATCCCCCGGTTATCAACACCACGTTCGGTGATTGCTTTGAAAACCGCTTCTGCCACATGCTGATGTGTTTCATCCAAACTCGCGAACACTTCATCGGCATGTCTCGACAAAGCCTCTTCCATCCCGCCCACATTGCGATAGTGCTGCAACTCGAGAGCTTCCCCGGCAGATTCATCGGCACGCCAATGATCAAACGTTCGCATCAGCGCGTGCTGCAGAACGGGAAGCCGATCCTGTTCGCTGCCCAAACTGTTCAAGAGTTCCTGAACCAGCGAGATCGAAATCTGTCCACCGCCAACCTTGATCGGTCCTTCAATGCAGGAGCGAATCTGGTCGCGCGTCAAACGCGGGATCAGATACTCTCCCTCATTCACTGCCTCGGTAAGTCCGCGAAATTCGGTGCAATCCCCCAAGTAGTCGGATCGCATCGTGATGATCACAAAGATTGGCACATCTCGCTGTGCGCCGGCTTCCAACAGCAGATTGACAAAGCTGACGGCCTGCTCTTCATTCGTCGCGCCACTGCGTTGAAATCGAAATATTTCTTCAAACTGGTCGACTAGTATCAATACGTTTGTGTCTGGCTCGATCTCTGATTGTCGAATCGCCTCAACCAGCCCAAGCCCACTATGACTGAGGGTGGCCAGCAACTCACCGATCACTTTGGGGTCATCAGGATCTTCGAGAGAAGCCTCCGCAACAGCCTCGGCCAGATGTTGCATTGGCGCTCCGCCGGGTCGCAGCACCAATGTTTCCCAATCAGACCCAACTTCCTTCATCATGCCGCCCTGCAACTCGGGCAACAAACCTGCACGCACGAGTGACGACTTACCACTTCCAGAGGTTCCCGTGACCGCCAACAAACGCTGTTTGCGCAGCAGTGTTACCAATTCTGCGACCTGCTGTTCGCGTCCGAAGAACAGGTAGTCCTCTTCTTGATTGAAGGGCCTTAGACCTGGAAACGGATTAAAAATATTCGACTTCGGATCAGGCATGAATTCATATGCGTTGGTACGGTGACCAACGTCCACTGTGCTTGCTGTTTACGATTGCCGACTGGCCTTGATTGCATCCACAAATACTTCCAACGCAGCTCCATCAAACGGTTCAGATCCTTGAATTACCTGCGCAGTATGACTGCGGAACCGCTCTTTTCGACGATCAATTGGAGGGGCCACATAAACGGCCTGCAGTGAAATATCACTGGTACGCCCGTACCCACGTGCCTTCATCAAGTTGCGTACCTTGATGTCTACCCACGAATGGCGTGCTGCACCGTAATAAATCAAAACGGCATCGGCATCGACCAGATTTTCGCGGTGTGTTTCAGCAGCTTCTTCTTCCTCGGCACCAAACGCCGGCAAAGAAACCTCCAATCCTTGATCAAACAGAAAATCTTCGACAAGTTCGACAGCTTCCTCATCACGCTCGTCGCAAATCAGATAAACCCGTAGCGGTTGCTCACCGGTGTCATTCGATGACGCATTGTTGGGCTTGGGAGCCTTGGGTTTCAGACGGTCGAGTACGTATTCCTTTAAACCCGACAGTTGGCCCTGAATGATCTCAGCACCGGCGTACAAATCCGGTGCAGTCTTGAGCCCATGCAGAAAATCCTGTTGTCGCTCATCCGCAATCTCCAAGTCACGCGGAATCCACACGACACGATCCAAATCACCGGCGTGGGTTTTTTCAGCCGCAAGCCGATTCTGAATCGCGATCAACGACTCACTCTCACCCTCAGGTACAATTCCGTATGACTTGCCGACCGGATGAATCGAAAGTGAACTCTCACTGAGATAGTCAGCTACCTGGGGCAGTAACTCCTCACCGACCATGGAAAGTGGTTGCGAAGGCACAACCTTGTGCCCTCGCCCAATCAGTTCACGGCGAATCTTTTCTGCTTCCCCAGCAAGATCTGATGTCGTTTGAGCCAAGTAGATTGTCTTTGTGTCACCATCAGTGACAACCGACTGCACCAGCGCCCCAGACCTTTGTTTCAGAGTCTTGATAACTGGCCACAACTCCTGACAAACGTCATAGACTCGCGAATAATACTTCTGGTTGGCTTCTGCCCCAAAACGCTCATCAAATTCGCTGACTCGGCTAGAGTCAGGATCCTGTTCGAAGAAACAATAATCCATCAACCCAGTCAGGCGTGATCTCAATGTCGCCGACATCTCGGATTCTGCGACGGGTGTTTTTACTACCTTTAAAAACCGGCTTCGAGAATCCACCACAGGGCCACCGGAACTAATCGATTGCGAAGCAAAGTGCTCCATGAACTGATGAGCCGGTGTCGTTTGCAGGAAAGCTGGTGACAAAACACAAACGACAGCTTCCAGTTTTTCCAATGCGGGCAGAATGGCATCCCAACCCTCGTCACTGCTAGGTATGCTCGTGAGTTTTGTGACACGCAAATTCTGACCCGAGAGCTGCTGCAAACGGACTTGCATATGCTCGGTTAACTTTGACACCCAGCCACCAGCACCAGGTGTGATTGGGTGGTCATCCACTTCCGCTGCGAGAATCACGACATCACTGTCGCGAATTGCATCGGCCGATGACGAAACGGAAGTCCCATCACTCATCACCTCCATCGTTTGGTCCAAACCGGCAACAGGAATAGGAGCCGTGTAGGCTACCGGAGATCCCGGCAACACGCCTGGTTGCAGTTGCTGCAAGTCCTTGAGAAATGCTGTCGGTTCGAGGTACCGATCATCGGGATTCTTGGCAAGACATTTTTGCAGAAGCGCATCGACGTCAGCGGCATCGCTTACCCCCTGCTCAGACAATGCAGGAACCTGCTGGTTAAGGATCCTGTCAAAAACGTCTCCCAAGGATGCACCTGAAAATGGCGTCGTCCCCGTCAGCATCTCGTAAAGGACGATTCCAAGACTGAACAGATCAGACCGGTGATCCACTGGCCTACCGCGGACCTGCTCCGGACTCATGTACTTGGGTGTCCCCAGTACCGAACCTGCTGCCGTCATCGAGGTATCGGCGGCGATAGGTTTTGCAAGACCAAAATCCGTCAACTTTGGAATCCCATCCTTCGTCAACAGAACATTAGCTGGCTTGATGTCGCGATGAATGATGCTGGCCGTATGTGCCGCTACCAGAGCCGAACAAAGCTGACTTGCAAGAGAGATCGCTTCCACTTTTCCAAGACGCCCCGCCGCACAGCGATCCGCCAGTGATCCACCCTCGACGTATTCCATGATCAGATACGGCCCATCCTTGGTTTGCCCGTAATCATAAATCTGAACAATGCTCGGATGATTCAGCGCTGCAATCGACTTGGCTTCTGTCAAAAATCGCTGAACCGAGGTGGCATTGGTAACCTCGGATCCGAGCATCCGCTTGACAGCAACGTTGCGTTCCAAACGGGTGTCGGTCGCCAGCAGCACCTCGCCCATTGCCCCCTTGCCAAGAAGTTTCCCTAACTTCCAGCGTGTTTCGAGATCCACAACTTCCATGGTCTCATCGAACTTTGGATCTTCTTGGGACATCATTGACATTAGTGTAAGGCAAAACTGCATCACTAACGTTCTAAGAAACGTCAGGCGGTAGCCAAAAGATAACCGCACTCAAGCCATGCTTCAAGTTTGGACGACGTTCTCTACGAGAACGTTAGATCAATCCACCAGCCAACTCATCAATCCGCCCCTCTAATGGGCGGTTCATTCTGGGACACAAGCAGCAACCTCACCGGCAAGTGAAGCAAATACCCGCTCCACTACAGGCCGAGGGTGTGAGGTGTTGCGAAACAAATGCATCTACTGTCAAGCAAATCTTTTCAAGAACATCAGCCATCGAAGACAAGAAAACAAACGCGATACAGGCGAGATCCATTTGCAATTACTGATCATGGCCATCGAAAACAAAAATCTCCAAGAATCTTCCCGGCAACAATCACATTTTCTTCGCACTACCCAATAGGCGTAGACCGAGCGTTACATCCTGCCAACAACGCCTCGAGTGCGGGAATGATTACTAAACCTCGGCCGTACGCGTTATTCCAGACAATCGAAAACAACTCACCCCAAAACTCACTAGCACCCAACTCATGCCTAACTCAATAAGACCTGCCATCATTGCCGGGGCAATGCTGCTCGCATCGATAGCAACGGCAGCTGACACCACATCGACCAAAGAAGAATTCCACGAATTTGCAGAGTTCATGACTGGTCGATTTCGATCCGAGATTCGACTGATTCATGACTGGCCCGGGCATGACAAAAAAAAGGGTGATCAAATTTCCGGCATTCGCACAGGACGCCGAATCGCCGACGGAGAAGGCTTCATATGCACCGATGACGCCGGCACAGGATCGCTCACTGAAATTTTTCTCTATAACTCGCTTACCAACCAGATCGAATGTACCGGTGTCGCCAATGGTGGGACGACATGGACCAACACGATCTGGAAATCAGCTCCCAACCGCTGGTCATGGAACTTGACGGCTTCACTGAAAGATGGCACACCAATCAAAGGCTCGGGAGCGTGGGTGATCATGGATGATGGAAAGCAAATTGACTTCGTCAGCGATAATTTCATGATTGGTGACACAAAAGCGGACAAACTGCACGATCACTACCACCGTGTCAGCAACTAGATACCTGCTCGTTTTAATTGCCCACTCGTTTAAATGCTTGTCGCTGCAGTGAAGTCGCTGCAGCAAAGTCGCTGACACAACCTGACGACGGCAAAATGGCCATCGCATCCAGTATCTCAGAACACCACGCGCGTTCTCTCATCGTCTTTCTCACTGACGGATATGTTTCAAACGCTGCAATCTGATCCTTAACTGCTAAACTGTCCGTTGAATCATTTGGTATCGAGCCAGTTTTCAATTCGGAGAGTCATAATGGTCAAGCTGCATCCAACCCAACTGATACCTGTTCTAGCGACTGCTTGCCTGATCAGCACCACGCTTGCTGATTACCCGCTTCGTCCAGTGCCATTCAATCAAGTTGAAATCAAAAGCGACTTCTGGCGACCGCGACTGGAGACACAGCGACAAACTCTTGTCCCATTTGCATTTGAACGCACACAACCAGGCGTTGAACACCTGCAGGCCGCTCGTGATTTTTTGGCGGGAAAAGAAGTGCAAGGGCATCGGGCACACCGCTTCATCGATTCGGATCTCTACAAAGTAATGGAGGGAGCGGCTTACCTACTTCAGCTGAGACGTGATCCAGAACTCGAATCCAAACTTGATGAATTAGCCGAAGTCATCAGTGGTGCCCAAGACAGCAATGGCTATCTCTATCCATCGCACACAACCGGTGTTGGTAAAGAAAAGAACATGATGGGCGACTCGCCGTATACATTCGTTGTCCACAGTCACGAACTCTACAACGTTGGTCACTTGTACGAAGCCGCCATCGCGTACTACCGGGCCACAGGCAAGAAAAAGCTGCTTGATGTTGCCGAGAAAAGTGCTCAACACATCAACAAAGTTTTCTTTTCAGGCGATCCCGACTACAACGACGGAAAACCGATCCGGCAAGCACCGGGACACCAGGAACTGGAATTGGCGTTGGTCAAAATGCATCGGGTCACCGGCAAACAGCTTTACCTCGACATGGCCAGAAAGTTTCTCGAAATACGTGGCGTAACATACGTGCCCGATGGTGAGGGTGTGATGTCACCCACTTACGCCCAACAACATGCCCCTGTGAAACAGCAACAGGAAGCGGTTGGTCATGCCGTCCGAGCAACCTACCTGTACTCAGCCATGGCTGACGTCGGCACACTCACCGGTGATGCCGAATATGGCGATGCACTGGATCGAATCTGGGGCAACATCACCAACACTCGCATGCATATCACCGGCGGACTCGGTGCCGTGCATGGTATCGAAGGCTTCGGCCCCCAATATGAATTGCCCAATGCGGATGCTTTCAATGAAACGTGTGCAGCGGTGGGTAACGTACTTTTCAATTACCGGATGTTCCTACTTCACAAAGATGCCCGTTACCTGGATGTCGCCGAAGTCGCGTTACTGAACAATGTGCTGGCAGCAGTCAACCTTGAGGGCAACCGTTTCTTTTACGTCAATCCGCTGGAAGCCGACGGCAAGTACCCGTTCAATCATGGAACCGCGGGGCGAGCTCCCTGGTTTGGAACTGCCTGCTGCCCCTCCAACATGGCTCGTCTGCTTCCACAAGTGCCTGGCATGACCTACGCCCATGACGACAACGATGTGTACATCACTTTCTACGCTGAAAGCCAAACCGAGATCACTCTTGATGGAGTGAAAGTAGGATTACAACAAAAGACGGCCTATCCGAATGATGGCGAAATCAGCCTCACCGTGAACCCTACCACCAAGAAACAGTTTCGTTTGTTACTGCGAATCCCCACGTGGACTGGTGACAAATTCGTGCCCGGCGAGCTCTACCGCTACGCTGATTCTAATTCCCGGCAGGTCAACCTCAGTGTCAACGGAAAAAGAGTCCCTATCAAAAGTCAAAAGGGCTTTGTCACGATTGATCGTGAATGGACCACTGGTGACCGAGTGCAACTGACACTCCCGATGCCCGTACGGATCAATGAATGCCACCCCTCGGTGAAAGCGAATCAGAATCGCATCGCTCTCACACGCGGCCCTTTTGTGCTGTGCGCTGAAGGTATCGATAACGGCGGCGCAACTCAGCGTTTCTTCTTTTCAAGCAGACCCTCTACTGCCGACTCGAAAATCTACACCACGACCATTGACTCAGGCTCTTTCCTGCAAGTTCAAACCAAAACGCAAGCTATCACTGCGAACAAGTCGATTGAGACATCACCTCTGGTACTGACTCCATACTACGCATGGAATAATCGTGGCATCAGCTCCATGACGGTGTGGTTCCCCCGTGATTCGGCCATGGCAGTGTTTGACCCACATCAATTGCCAAAGGAAAGCCCATTCACAAAGGTGAAAGCATCGCATACATCTGATGATGATACGATTTCGGCAATCGGTGACGGCAAGGAACCAAAATACTCCAGCGGCAAGAACGTCCCGCGTTGGACAAGCCGTCCACAAAAAGACAAACATCAATGGATTGAAGCTCGATTTCATGACACCAAAAACTTACGGAGTGTCGGCGTATATTGGATGCAGGACCAATTCGATGTAAAATTCCCAGCAGAATGGTCATTGGAAATTGAGCAAAAAGGTGAATGGAAACCATTCGAGCTCTATGTCACCGACCAGTACGACACCCGAGCGAACCAGTACAACGTAGTACACCCAGCGGCTCCGATCCGCTGTGATGCGATTCGTGTCCGGATGACACCCAAACCGAATGCCTGCGTAGGAATTCTCGAAATCATGCCAGAATTCGAAGCTGACTGAAGCAAGTGCTTGAACTGCCCCCCCGCCATCACCCTCTGACTGCCTCTGCAGACATGGTGATGCTGGATTGCTTATACACGGTACCTTGAAATGACTGCCGGCCCCCGAACGATCAACTCGGATCCGAGCCTGAACGTGCATCACGCATGCAATGGTACCGCAAATCGCTTTGGTGCGTCTAAAATCTGTCTCTTATACACATCTGACGCTGCCGACGACTCCTTACGTGTA
>CAJXTM010000002.1 GCA_913061385.1 uncultured Rhodopirellula sp.
CGAGATCAGCCTCGGTCTCGTGGGCTCGGAGATGTGTATAAGAGACAGCTTCCAACCCGCCGGCAAGGTGTTTGGTAAAGTCCGCGAACGTCCCTGCGAATCCCATCAATCTCGCTTGGATATGAAGAAGTTTGAGGCGTCTGTGGATCGACCGATTGCGGGCCGGATGCCCAAGATAGCGATGGTTGGCGCCGGCGTCGGCGGACTGATCGCATCGAGGTGTCTTCAAGATCACGGTATTGATGTGACTTTGTTCGATAAGTCGCAAGGTGTCGGAGGACGAATGGCGACTCGTCGGGAGGCGGGACTGGCATTTGATCATGGCGCCCAGTACTTCACGGCACGAGATACGCGGTTCACTCGTTACGTTCGGAGTTGGATTCAGCAAGGTTTGGTCGAGCCTTGGATGGGGCAGATCGTCAAATTGAAGTCTGATGGCTTAAGTGAAGGCCAATTTGGGACTCCGCGATATGTTGCAGTGCCGGGTATGAACAGTTTGGCAGAGCATCTCGCGGAAGACCTAGAGGTGAGAACGAATACTGGTATCTCAAAAATGGATTCAATTGACGGTAAGTGGAGACTTATCGACACGGCGGGGAAGCAGGCTGGCACATTTGACTGGGTGATCCTAAATTGCCCTCCGAAGCAGACTCTGAAGATAATTGACGGTCAGTCGGTTCTTGCACAGCAGATTGCCGAGGTCAGGATGGATCCCTGCTGGGCTATGATGCTGACGACAGCAGACCTACGTGACGTAGATTTTGACGGTGCGTTTCTCGACGAAGGACCACTTTCGTGGATCGCTCACGACGGCCGCAAGCCACAGCGTCGCGAACAGGGGGGCGTCACCAGTTGGACGCTTCACGCCTCGGCGAAATGGTCAGAGGAACATCTAGAGTGTTGTCCGTCGCAGATCCAAAGCGAATTGTTGCTAGCATTTGAGAAAGCCGTTGGAAAGAAAATCCAGCCTCTCCATTGCAAAGTACATCGTTGGCGTTATGCACTTCCTAAGATGCCTTTGGAAGAGCAGTGCCTCTGGGACCCCGACGCCGGTATCGGAGCTTGTGGGGATTGGTGTATCAGTCCGAACATCGAGGGTGCTTTTCTGAGCGGTTTAGCAATGGCTGGGACTCTCCTGCGGCAGTTGACGATTGATCGGCCTGCTACAAGTGTTTCATCTAGGGTACCCGCGGCAGCGCTTGCTCAGGCGAACGCTGCCGCCGCACAGCAGTAAGGTGAAGCTAGTTAAATACACGACCGATCGCCGGCGCTCACCAACCTCCAAGCAGCAGACACCGAATTCTTTTCGATAAACAACTGCCCAAACGCAGTCACTCAGGCTGCCTCGATTCGGCTCTGCAGTTCAGCAGCCAAGTCATTCATGTGAATCCGACTCTGCTCGAGAGAGTCTCGGTCACGAAGTGTCACCGTTTGATTTTCCAGTGATTCAGTGTCTACCGTGATGCAGAAGGGTGTTCCCGCCTCGTCTTGGCGACGATACCGTCGACCGACTGCCCCTTTTTCGTCGTAAAACACCGTCATGTGTTGCTTTAAATTGCCGTAGATCTCACGGGCGACTTCGGGCATTCCATCTTTTTTTACCAATGGGAAGACAGCAGCTTTGATGGGGGCGATTCTCGGGTGGAGTCGCATCACCGTGCGAGTTTGCATCTTCCCCTTTTCATCAGGCGCTTCATCTT
The DNA here is from genome assembly GCA_913061385.1 of uncultured Rhodopirellula sp. Lineage (GTDB taxonomy): Bacteria > Planctomycetota > Planctomycetia > Pirellulales > Pirellulaceae > Rubripirellula. The sequence goes on from CAJXTM010000002.1 coordinate 1,701, forward strand.
CAGTGAATGCCTCGCACAGAAATGCGAGTACTCCACGGTCTGCGCCGGCCGATGGTTCGATGACGTGTGGTACAAATTTCTCGCCCAGGATTTCATCTCGATAGCTCAGGTCTTTGCCGCTGCCGCGATATTTGGGTTTGCCGTGCTCATTGAGTTCGACTGTCATCGGGCTGGTTGAGGGGTCGAGTTTGCCTTCCATGTGGCTTCGGAGGTCAAAGTCACCTCGATGGGCGATACCCTCGAGCTCTCCGTACTCACCTTCGGGAAGGAAAGGGAATGCATATTCGATGTCAGCTGTACCAACGCTGTAATGTGCAAGTTCTTCTGGAGCGTGTTCACGCATGATAAGAGAGTCACTGGAGAGTCCTAGAGAGACGTACCAGTTCATTCTGCGGTCACGCCAGTAGCGGTACCAATCCTGAGATTGGTTGGGATGGCAGAAGAACTCTATTTCCATCTGCTCGAACTCACGTGAACGGAAGGTGAAATTTCGCGGCGTGATTTCGTTTCGGAAACTCTTGCCTATCTGTCCAATGCCAAAGGGAACACGAACTCGGCTGCTGTCGAGAACATTCTTGAAATTGACAAAGATTCCCTGAGCGGTTTCCGGCCGCAGAAAAGTAGCGTCCTCTTCACCGCCAAGGGCACCGAGCGTTGTTTTGAACATCAGGTTGAACTCACGTGGTTCTGTCAGAGTGTCCAATTTTTTGGCATCAGGAGCCAGTACCTCGCTGGTGGAATCAAGTTTGTCGAGTGTGATCGATTCATCACCTATGGTGATCTTGTCGGCGTCTTTGTTTCGGAGACGGAAAAACTTCATTCCACGTCGCCGTACATCGTCGAGTTCGGTTTCGACGTCAGCCAGTGTCGATACAAAAATCTTTTTGTCTTGGTACTCCACCCAACGGCCACGGACCTGATCAAAACGATATCGCTTTTTGGATTCTTTGCAGTCGACCATGTGATCATGGAAAAGATCGTAGTGACCACTGCACTTCCATACCTGTGGATGCATGATGATTGTGCAATCCAGGCCTACCATTTCAAAGTTCGAGGGGGCAGCAGCTGGCTGGAGCAATTCGTTGTGACCGGCAATCATGTCCTGCCACCACGCTTCTTTGAGGTTGCGCTTCAGTTCAACACCCAATGGCCCGTAATCCCAGCAACCCTGTACGCCCCCATAAATCTCGCTGGATTGAAATAGAAAGCCACGTCGCTTGCATAGCGACACAATTTTTTCCATCGACTTCATAATGATTCAGTGGTTGAGCTTGGGGGGAAGCTGGGCGGTCGGTGATTTTCGCCAACTGTAGAGGTTTTGTATCTGGCTTCGTAGACCAGCAAACTTTCCGAAGATGATTCCAGAATCGGTTGCCTTGAGGCTGAATCCGAAACTCGCCAGCGAAAACTGGTGGGTAGTCCTCTGGAGGGCTAAACCTAACAGGCATTTGCTAGTCTGCCTGCTGCACCAGACGCGGCGGCAGGCATGGCAGAGGGCTAGTACCTGTTCATAAAGCCACCGCCATAGGCAGGCGCAGCAATTTGTGTCGGGCTACCGGTTCCCACGGTCGCTTGTGCATTGCCGCTGATTTGGTGGCTTAATTTGGTGACTTCGGCAGCAGCCATGGGCTGTGCCGGATTGATCGCGAGGCTCTGCTGGTAGTTTTGAAGTGCTTGGGGCAGGTCACCCGATTGCTGCCGTAATTTCGCAAGTGCCAGCCAAGCTCGCGGGTTATTGGCGTCTTTCTGGACTGCATCCTCCAGATATTTCATCGCCGTGCTGGGATCATTCGCTTCTTCGTAAAGCCGTGCCAGCTCGATTCTGGCCTCAGCATTCCCCGGATTTTGGGTGGCCCAATTCTTCATCAGGGCAAAGGCACGGTCATTTCGGCCGGTGTCGACCAAGAGAACCGCCAGCCCGCGGTGGCACTCTAGGTGGTTTGGGTCGTGGTCGAGGCACTGATTGTAGAGTGATTCAGCTTGAGTCAGCATCTCTTGGTCACCGCGTTGGTTCCCCAAACGGTGGGTAGTGGCCGCAAGGTTGTAGTAACCGTCAGCGTTTTGCGGATCAGTAGAAATTACCTTTTGGAAGCGTTGAAGGGCCGCTGTGTACTGCCCTTGCTCGTAAAGTTGCGTCCCTGTCGTGTTATGTCCACTGGCAGCCCATTGGCAGCCTGCGACTGTCAGCAACAAGGTTGCGGGCAAGACATGGACAAAAATTCTGAAAGGATCACGGATCTGTGTTCGATTTACCCATCGGCTGCCGAAGGTAATAAGCGGGCTGCAAATTTGTTTACGAACTAGGTTCAGCAGGGCCATTTTTCGTGTCTTCCTGACGCGGGTGGCATTTGTTTACCCAGAAGAGGTGTTTTTATGTTCACTCTTTCGGGGGTGCGTTTCATCCGAATTCGAGGATCGGTAGCGTCTCGACGTTATCAACCCTGTGTCAAACCTTGCAAGACCGGAACTTTTGCCCCCAGTCCTCCGTCAAACACGGCTGAGGTTGGGTCATGCCCGAATACCACCTACAACCGCGCCAAACTGACCTAACTCCAGTACCACAGACGATTTTCGTTGCTTAATCACACTGTCCAACTACACTCCGAGGCTGGTTCCAGCTCAGGAATCGGATGACCAGATTGATGATGTAACGATTGTCTTTTTCGAATAAATATTCTGTTGGACACCGTGTGGTGCCCAACGGAAGCTGAATTTTTATACAGAGGCATCTCCACCGCACAGGGAAGGCAGTGGGGCTGTTTAACACGACTGCCAATTGACTTTGGCACCTTGAATACAGAGGCTGCTTGATGACTCTCCGTGACTCGAGTGTTCGCAACGTACTTCGCAAAAGCGACCGCAAAACCGGCGGGCGACTTCGCGACAAGCGTCGCCGTATGGAACGACGTTTGTTGTCGGAATCGCTGGAACAACGGCAACTGCTGGCAGGGCCAAGCGTTTCCGGAATCCAACCGAATTTGGGCACCCTGCTTGGCGAAGGCGCTGTGCTTGATGTCTCACCGCGCGAACTGGTCTTTCAGTTCGATGACGATGCCAATTTGGACCAGAGCACGCTTTCTGCGATCCGAATCACACAAGCGGGCGAAGGGGGAGCTTTCGATTCTGCGACTGCCATCTCCGATCTTGGAACGCAAAGCACGCTCAGCGTCGAATTTCGGGCTGCGGAAGCTGGCGCCACTGGCAATGGAATCCAAGTGGAGTTCACGGCAAATCCATCTTCCTTGGTCACAGCACCCACAATCTCGGTCACCGATCGAGTGGTTGGAATCGAAGTCAGTAGCAATCCTGCTGCTGAGACAACGATGCAGGATCTGATCTCAGCTGTTTCCGCTGATGCTGATGCTTCAGCTTTGCTGGAAGTGATCCAGGTGACGGGATCGTCGCTTTCGCCGTTCGGTCAGCAAATCGGGAGCGGGCTGAGTTTGACTTTGGAAGGTGCCAATTCAGCAGAAGCGGTAACTGATTTCGGAACAAACAGCGCCGTGCAGGTTCGTTTTGTTTCTCGGACTCCAGGCCCCGATGGGTTGGGAACCGAGTTGGAATTCGAGCAACGTAACTTTGGCGGGCCTGCTTCTCCCGTGATCGTTGTTAATGGGACTTCGATCCGCGTGCAGCTCAACAGCACGCCAGGTAGTGAAACAACTGCCCAAGATTTTCTTGATTCAATCAATGCCGATCCGGCCGCTTCGGGGTTGGTGTCGGCTTCGTTGCAGCAGGGTGACAATCAAACTTTGATCGGCGCCTCGCTGGCGCTGCCAGAACTGCTGACATTGACTGGGGTTGCTGATGTCGCTGTCGAGCCTGGTTACATCGGTTTCGGCGATTCATCTAGAGAAGTGGTCTTCCGCTTTGCGGCACCCCTTGAGGACGATCTTTACCAGATTGATATCTCAGGGAGTGGTCCGGGCGCACTACGAAACCTAGATGGTGAGCTGTTTCAGGATGGAACTGACTTTAGTCAGCAATTCAGCATCAATCTTGGGCCTAAGGTTGCCGCTGTGGTGCCGGAACCTGTGCGACGGGCCGCCAATGGTGAGCTGGAGCCCGCTGTCGGCGTGATCGAAGTCTATTTTAACAACGACAACCTAGATCCCGTTCGAGCGGTGGATCCAAGTTTCTACGCATTGATTTTCACACAGGATACGGTCAACAACACTGACGATATCCTGATTCCGCCCGAGAGCATTACTTACAACAGCACAACCAACATCGTGACTCTCGATTTTGGTAGCCCGCTTTCACGCATTAGCTCGCCTTCTGGTGGAGGTTTCCTCACTGGCGCGGTCAGGTTACGGGTGGGCTCGGATATTGCTGCGGATCCAGGGCAGATTGATAGCTCGCCCTACATCGCACCTTTTGAGGTTGCTCTTGATCCAGTCACGCAAGATCCAGGTGATTCCTTCTCGACCGCCTTCGATGTTTCGTCGGTGCTGACGGAACCTGTAAGTGCGACGACAAGCACTTCGGTTCGCTTGACGAGCGAGATTTTCAACACAACGCCGTTTGGCCTAGATTTGCCTGGGCCAGATGTAGAGGGTGTGAGAGAAATTCGTGCGGATGATCCATCGCGACTCGAACGCACGGTGCCTTTGGATTACCTTCGCAATGGCGCTGACGCTGTCGATGGCATCTCAGTCATGCAGTACGACTTCGTTTCGTCGTGGCTCGGTGACGATCCTACGTCACCTGGGATTGAAGAGGATCGAACTTATTACAGCATGATCAGCTCGCAGCAGAAAGATAGTATTCGCCAAGCGATGACGCTTTTCAGTGAGTATTTGGGCATAAGCTTCATTGAAGTGGAAGGTGCACCCACCAGCGAGGCCTTCATGTCAATTGCCGTTGGCGACCTCTACGGTGCCGACGAGACTGCGGTCAGCGGTGACGGCGGACTGGCTGTTGCGACGCGTGATCGCAATGGCGACGGAATTGATGATCTTGCTGTCATGGATTTCCAAGACTTTGATGAGTCCATCGACGATGCGTTTGGTGGTGAGTTTTTCCGTGGAGGAATGTTTGCAGTTGGGCAATTGCTTGGCTACGGCTATGCCGATGACTTGGCACAGCCGGTGACCCAAAGTTCCGATTTTATCTTTAGACCCGGAACAGATAACGAAGCCGCTTTCCCAAGCGTTGCTGATATTGTGCATGGCCAATATCTGTATCGTCCCGATAGCACTGACATTGATCTCTATCAATTCGAGTTGCCAGCTAGTGGTACGCTGTCTGCTGAGACGATCGCAGAAAGGCTTGGCGACCCAAGTTTGCTTGACTCCGTGATCCGCGTTTATCGTCTCGGGGCTGATGGTGCGTTTGAAGAAATCGCTGCCAATGATGATTACTTCAGCAACGACTCGCTAATCGAGCTTGAAGTAAATGCTGGTACTTACATGATTGGGGTGAGTGCCCGTGGGAATGCTGATTACGATCCGACAATCGAAGGGACCGGATACGGCGGTCTGACAGAGGGTAGTTACGAGTTGTTGTTGGACTTCCGCCCCAACACGACCAACGGGCTGACAGATACGACAGGGATCGCTCTTGATGGAGATGGAGATGGACGCCCAGGAGATGTGTTTAATTTCTGGTTCGTTCCTAGCGATGTGAATGACACGCTCTACGTCGACAAGGCTGCCACCTCTGCTGCGGGCAGCCTAGGCACTGTGAGTAATCCGTTCCGTGAAATCGACCAGGCGATTGCTGCCGCAACTGAAGGTGCGACCATTCGTGTCCTCGGCAACGGTGGTGTTGATGGTCAGATGGATACGCTGACTGATAACTACAGTTATCAGGTCGGCTACACCAGCAATGGTTTGCCGTTACCCGATGGGACAACGTTGGATCTTCCTAAAGGCGTCCGGATGGTTATCGATTCCGGTGCCATTCTGAAAATGAGTCGAAGTCGAATCGGCGTTGGCAGTGCTTCACTTGAAGATCAAAGTGGTTCGTCCCTCCAGTTGTTGGGAACTCCAACCATTGTCGGTGCCAATGGTTTGCCTGCTCGCGATTCGCTTAATGCGATTATTCCAGGAAGTGTTTTCGTGACGAGCATCAATGATGACTCTATCGGTAACGGAAATACGACTGGTTCTAACCCTGCTGCTGGAGAGTGGGGGGGAATAGATTTCCGTGGTGATCTTGATACTCAGGATGAGTCACGTCGAAATCGAGAACTCGAAGGAGTTTTCCTGAATCACATTCAACACGCCGACATTCGTTACGGTGGTGGTCAAGTATTGATTGGAGGGAAACCGGTCGTGGTCTCCTCTATCGATATGGCAGTGACTCGACCTACGATCATCAACTCAATGGTCAGTGAGAGTGCTGATGCTGCGATCGCGGCAACTCCAGATACATTTGCCGAGACCCGCTTCACTGATCCTTATTATCAGGCATCCGGAGCGTTTACTCCCGATTACGATCGTGTCGGTCCCAATGTTTGGGGCAACACGGTTGTCGACAATACCATCAATGGTTTGTTTGTTCGCGTTCGAACCCGTGCTGGGGATGTTCTCGAGACTATCTCGACTTCAGCCCGTTTCGATGATGGCGATATCCCAATCGTGTTGACGGAGACGTTGAAGATTGAAGGAACTGCTGGTGGTCCCGTGCTGCAGTCGACAGCGCCTTCGTCCTTGCTGGTTCGCTTGGACGACACCTCAGTGGGTGACGTCGCTGCAGGTACCTACGAGTATCGTATTACGAATGTCGATGTGAATGGTTTGGAGTCGGCTGCCAGTTTGCCAACTGTCTCGATCACATTGGCCGGTCCGGGAACCGTTGGTATTCAGTTGGAGCAGTTGCCAGCGGTGAGTAGCGGAAGCGGCTATGTTGGACGACGGCTCTATCGTGCTGAGATCATGGGTGGCCCCGCTGGCATCGTCGGCGAATATTTGTTGGTCCAGGAGCTGAACGCAACTGATACCATCGCGGTTGACCGGGCCGCTTCCGGAACGACCTTGTTGTCGATCGAGGAAAGCGTATTACGCAGTCGGCTTGATGCCAGTTTGGTGATCGATCCCGGGACTGTGGTCAAGATAGATGGTTCGCGAATTGAAGCCCGTTTCGGCGGCAATTTGATTGCCGAGGGAGATCCGGGTGTGCCAGTGGTCTTCACTTCGCTGGAGGATCAGCGATATGGCGGAGGTGGAACTTTTAATACAAACGATCGCCCCGAAGAAGCAGTCTTGTCCCCCGGCGACTGGGGTGGGATTTACGTTGGTCAAGCAGCCTCAGCCAGCATTGATCAGGCGGTGATTGCAGGTGCCGGTGGAACGACACGGATCGAGGGTGGGTTCGCATCCTTCAACGCTATTGAAGTGCAACAGGCAGATTTGCGACTTGGTAACACACGTCTCGAACTCAATGCAGACGGACGTGCTCAGCCCAATGGAGATCGTGCTGGCCGAGCCGACAACGGAGATGCGACCGTTTTTGTTCGGGCAGCACAGCCAGTCATTGTCGACAATGAGTTCATCAACAACAGTGCTGCAGCAATTTCCGTCGACATTAATTCATTCTCTGCGTCCGAGGTTTTTGATCCGGGACGCGCAAGTGGTGGCATCGACGCGACTCGCATCGCGGGTAATGCTGGACCATTAGTTCAGGGTAATGCGATTCAGGACAATGAGCTTAATGGAATGATCGTTCGCGGCGGGCAATTGGCCACGGCCGGTGTGTTGGACGACGTTGATATCGTACACGTGGTACGAGATGCGATTGAGGTCCCTAATAAGCACATATTTGGCGGATTGCGGCTGGAGAGTGAGGCTCGTAGTAGCCTTGTCGTAAAGTTTGAGAGTGCGGAAAATGAAAATGCCGGACTCGTGATCGGTGGCTCGTTATTGAGCGGCGATGACGAGTTCCGAGATATTGCCGATCGCATAGGCGGCAGTCTGCAGTTACTTGGTCAGCCTGATTTTCCAGTTGTCCTTACGACCTTGGCGGATGACACTGTTGGTGCAGGCTTCACGCTCGATGGTAGACCGCAACGTGACACGAATGGCGACGGCATCGCTTTTGATGATCTGGCCAATCAAGGCATCGGTGGACTTCCCACCCTGCCTACTGGCCCCGAAATCAATCGAGGGCTGACAATCGACAACGATGTCGATATCAACCTGCCTGGGTACTTTGAAGCAACGATCGAGGATGGGGGCGATGTTGGGGCGTCGGGTGTAACAGTCGAGGATCTTTCGACCAGCACGATACTGTTAAATCAAGATTACATTTTTGCCTACAACACTTTCGTCACGACAGCCACCGGCGTCGAAAGGCTTAGTGCCACGACCATCACACAGCCTGCAACGCTGGTCGGGGATGATGTCGTTGAGAGTCAAGGTACATTTGCCGGACCAAACGGTCTCGTTGCATGGACAGCGACTTCACTGTTTGAGAATGGCATCAGTCGATTGGTGACAATTTTGGACTTCGACAGCGGGCTGACAACGCTCGGCGATATTCAGATCGTTTCTTATCTTGATGAAGATGTTGAGGGAATCTCCGATGATATTCTCGTTACGACTGGGATTCCGGGAGCTGATGGCTTCCGGGCCTTTACACTCGACTCCTTGAGAAGGATTGGGTTCTCGCAGGGTGGTTACTACACCGAAGACGGTGTCAACTTGGTCAATGCATCCTATACCGGTTGGGCAGCGGACCAATTCCCCGAGCTCCAGTTTGCGATTGCCGCTGGGACGCAAACCTACAGCATTGCTGGGGAAATCGACCTTGATGACCTGCCAGCGAGTGCAGATCCAGTCTTTGGTCAGCAGTTTGGCCCTAATGATGTAACCACAGCTTTTGCTTGGAACACCGATGCGATTTCTTCGGACGCAACGGTCACCATGTTCCTTGAGTTGCTATCCAGTGACCCTGCGGTCAGTCCACCGTTGTTCGATTTTGAAGCCGGCCTTTGGGACGGGGTTGTGGTTCGTGAAGGTGCTGATGATCGGAATGTGGCAGCCTACGGAGAAAGGGAGCCTGTTCGGTCCGGATTCGTCGATATGAATGCGATTCCGGGACAGTCACAATACCTAGGTGAAATTGCACCAAACACGCAGTCCGGAGATGAGAATCGTCGGCTCGGTTTCATCGTTAATGGATCGGTGACCCAACGCGACGATCTAGATGTCTATTCTTTCGTCGCTGAGAGCGGAACAGAAGTTTTTCTCGACATTGATATGACTAGCAATCAGCTGGACTCCGTCATTGAACTCATCAATGCCAATGGCGTTGTATTGGCTTCTTCCAATGACTCGATCCTTGCTGAAACAGATGAATCCGCTGTTTACACTGACGCGTCCATCAAATCAGATTCGGCGCAACAGTTGTCGGTTGTGAGTCAACCGTTGCCGGTTCAGCAGGTGACAATTGATCAGGCGATTGCTGATGCGACCGATGGTGAACTGTTACTCACGCTTTCCGGCTTTGAAGACGCAATCCCTGTGCCGGTAGAAGAATTTCAACTCAACCCCGCAGCAGCTATTCAAGCAGCATTTGTGCTGGCCTACCCGGATGAATTGGGTACCACCGTCAGTACTTTACTGGAAAGGGGAGCAGCAGATGATTTTGTGGTTCGATTGACATTCGATGATCAGCAATTCACCGTCGATACATTGCCTGAAATCACCGTTGACGGGAGTGACGTTGTCGGTGCGGTAGTGACCGGCAGCGCGGCTGAGACCCTGTTGCTCTCGCAGTTACAGGATGATTACAGCACGAATGTGCGGGACGCTGGTTTCCGCGTGGTATTGCCCGGAGAAATCGGTACACGAAATCTGTACCATGTTCGCGTGCGTAGCAGCAACACAACGGATCCGCTTGATTTTGCAACGTTGAATGATCCATCCAAGGTTCGTGATGGATTGACAACGGGCAGTTACGAAATGCAGATTCGACTGCAGGAAGAAAATGATCGAGCTGGAACCCAGATTCGGCTCGCCGATGTTCGTTTTGCTACCACAGGTTTGCAGATCATTGGTCAACCACTGAGCTCTCCACTGCTGGGTGAAGATCACGAAAAAGAAGCCAGTAACGAATCATTGGCAGAGGCCCAACCGCTTGGACTGCATAATGTCGCAGGTGATCTGGTTGCCCCGAGTGGACCTTTGCAAAGTGATCAGCTTGCCAAGTCATTTTCTGGTGCCATCGACTCCGGGACCGATGTTGATTGGTACAGATTCGATGTGACCTATGAAAATATTACGCGTGATGATGCCTCGCTCTATCTGTCCACTGTGCTTGACCTTGACTACGCAAGTGGATACGCCCGTGCGAACATGGCAATGTATGTGTTCAACGGACAAGGCGAATTAGTCCTGATGGGGAACGACAGCAACATTGCTGACGATTTGCCAACCTCTGCCGAGGGTAACAGCGCAGAAGATCTGTCGCGAGGAAGTGCTGCGGTTGAGGATCCATTCATCGGTGCCGCAGAACTTGAAGAAGGGACGTATTTTGTCGCGATTTCGAATCAACAGCAGGTCCCCTTACCGCTTGACCAGTTCTTCAATGCGAACAGCCTGAATCCACTGTTGCGTTTGGAGCCGATCGATTCAGTCAAGCGAGTTGTTGAGGATCGCATTGGCACTGGCGGTGGTGGTACCGGGGATAAGACAGAAACACCGCTGCTCTTCGATGATGCGTCAATTCAGACACACTCATTTGATGACACACTGGTCTATGTGAATACTGCCACAGGCTTGCTGCTGGTGAACCCTGCTACTGGCGTTCAGTACGGAACGGTCGGTGGTCTTGGTGATCAAATTGACGATATCGCTTTCCGAGCTAACGGTGAATTGTTTGGTTACACCGCGAGTGGTGGCACCGATGATTCGACTGAATACGTCCGGATTGATACTGGTGACGGTTCTTTGACTGCCATTGGGCTGACCGGGATGGAGACACGCCATCGGGGAACCGATCCCGAGGAACCGTTCTTGACTGAAGTCAGCAATGATGGATTCCAAGTCAATGCCATCAGTATCCGAGATTTCCAGGGTGCTGAACGAGGTTTCTTGGTTGGTGATCGTGCCGCTCCACAACTGGGATTGGACTACATCACAAACATTCTCTACGAATTTGATGATGCGACTGGCGAGATCCTTGGCCAGAGCGGTGACATCTCCGTGACGGATGCTGGTGCTGGTACTGTCCCACGGGAAATTGGGCAAATCAATACGCTGCCTAGCTCCACTTTTGCGAATCAATTGGGTATCACCAACGCCACCGAGGTCGGTAGCGATGGAGTGGCTGTTCCGAGTTTGTTTGATGGAGACATCTTTACGTTATCGAACGTTACTGATTTCGTGACGTTCGAGTTTGATCAAGCCTTCACGTTGTTTGCGGATGGTTCTCAGCCAGTTCGCGACGGTGATGCTATTGTGGTCGATGGTGTGACGTTTGAGTTCGAAACGACTCAGCGATTGCAGTTGACGGAGGTTGCCCCAGCGGGTTTGCTCAACGAGGGAACGACCGTCAGTATCGAAGACACCGCTGGTGTTACAACCTTTGAATTCGTCCGCTTCGGCGAACCGGCTGAGGGTAATGTTGGGATCGCTATTGTTGACCTGATCGGTACGCCACTGTCGGCGGCGGAGATCACGTTGGATCTCGTGAATCAGATCAATTTGAATGTCACAGACGTGGCAGTCATTGCGTTGGACAGCGAAGTGCACTTTTCCGAGCCAGCAGTCTCTTTGACCGCCCTTGGACCAGGTGTCAGTGTTCTGGGGTCCGCCGGTTTGAATGATGCAGGAGCGACTCCCGTCTACGTGTCGGCTACGATTGGTCAAGAGGAATTGATCGCTACTTTGGCCGACGCCATTCGAAATCAAGGTCTCGCCGTTTCAGAAAATGGTGCACAGTTAAGCTTGCCGAATTCAGTTTCTCTGGCTGTTCAGCCGGATCCCGTGTTGACGCCCTCAGCGTTTACTATCACCGGAACACCGGGCGTGGGAGCAGGGAATGTTTCAATCTCTCTGTTGCCAACTGACACAGTTGATGTGATTGCCAGTCGAATTGCGATCGCAGTTGAGCGAGCCAATGACGCGGGTGATTTGCCTAACGTGACAGCGGTTCCCAACGGCAGATCCTTGACGATTCTCGGTGGGTTCGTGGGTAATGTTTCGGGTAATCTGACGGCCGGTGGACTGCCAAACGGCGGAACGATCACAGGGGTTGAACTTGTGAACGATCGTCTTTTTGCCGTCTCAGATACGGGTGGATTGTACAATGTTAGCGCGGCTGAACTCAGTGTCAGCAATGGTAATGAATTGGTGGGGTCCTATGTTTCAACGGCAACGGACTTGATAGGGATTAATTTTGCCGGCTTGCGAGCAGGCCCGATGTCAGTCGAAGATGGTAAATTCAGTGAGTTGTTGTTCGGGATTGCTGGCAACGGTGACATTCATGCTTTCAACACGCGAGGTGAATTGCAGCCAATCTTCTCGGGCGGTCGATCCACGGTTTCCACAGGGGTAGCAGGTGCTCTGGGGCTGGATTTCGCCACAGTGGACTTCAACCTTTGGCACACAACTGAAACACGTGGTGGTGACCAAGGTCATGGAATTGAGGCCTTGCCGAATGGGACACGCGAGGCAGTGGCAGGCGGGACAAGTCTGGCATTCAATTACGAGAATTCGTCGTTTGGCGGGAATTTCCCGTCAGTTTCAGAGCAACCGGTAACGGAAGTACGAACAGACGGAACCGCCGTTGCAAGTTCGTTCAACATTCCAGGTGGTGCTCGAGGTGCAGTGGAGACAAATCGGTTCAGTCTGGAACAGTACTCCTCAGCTGACAAGCCGACACTGTACTACAACTACTTCGCTGCCAATGATGGAAATGATGATCGCCTTCGGGTTTATGTCATTACGGAAGATGGTGCCCAGCACCTTGTTACTTCCAACACGCTTGTGCGTGGTATTGATGTGGAAGACGACGAGTTTGATGATCCAACTGCAGAAGGTCAGTATGACGACGATATTGACGTGACTGTTCAGCAGTCCTTTGATAACACTGCGGCTTGGCGACAGGCCCGGATAGATCTCGGCAGCTTTGCTGGAATGGAAAATCTGCAACTTCGAGTTGAGTACTCTACTGGCGGTACCGCTCTGAGTTCCTCGGATGCACTTCGGACCGTGAGTGGCAAGATTCTCGCGAATACGGTTGATCGGGAATTTGTTGTAGAGGGAAGCCAAATCACCGCAGGTGCCGAGGCTTTCGTGATGCGGATGGCGACATCGGTTGCTTTCCCATCAGGGAGTCAGCTTGCTGAACTTTACGTCGATTCTGCCCAAGTAGCACTGCTGACCATTGATGGACAGGACTACTTGCTCAACGATGGGACCAGAACTGCATCCGTGGACCAGATTGATGTCGATTTGCTTGTTGGTACTGAGCCAGGGACCGCGTTGAGTCAGTTGAGTGCTGCCGAATTAGCAACGGTTGTTACTTCAGCGATCAATGCGAATCTACCATCCAACCAAGTGACTTCTGGTGTTGCTCTGTCGGATGCGGAAGATGTGCCGCCAGCCGTGGGGCGCAACGACTTCCTGTACGAGGCAACCTCGTTGCCGTACTCAGGTGGAAATTTGACCATCGAGGGAACAGGACGTTTGGGGACGCTTAACGGTATCGATTCACCTACGAACGTCGATGACGTTGATCTGATGCGACTGAGTGTCACCGCAGGAGCACTCGTGGAAGTCGATCTTGATCTACTTGCGGATGACATCGCTCAAACTCCAATTGATTCCGTTATCCGGTTTTTCGATGCTGCGGGCAACGAATTGACTGCGGTTCCGAATCCCGGCGAGGACAAAGTTCAGACCACAGCTGTCACCGATGGGTTGATCTACATCGGGTTTAGTGGAGTTGGAAACGAGGCTTACGATCCACGAATTGAGGATTCAGCTCAAACCGGCCAAATGGGGACGTACGAGGCAACGATTAGTATCACGCTGCCAAGTGCTTACCGATCAGATGCGAACATCATCGAGTTTGCCGGTGGGCAGCAGGAAATCACCGCGTCACAACCTAGCCTGTTCAGTGTTGTAGAAGATCCAGCCTCTGATGCGATCGAGGTACCTGTCAGCAGATTCATGACGGCTGCCGAAGTTGCTGAGCAAGTTCAAAGAGCTATCGCGAATCGTTTTGTTGATGGTGAGGTTGATTTGCTGCCAACCACCGGGGCAAGCGTTCGGCTTCCAGCCATCAGTATTGTGGATGCTGGCCCATTCCAATCTGAAGGTGACCGGCATGGTGAACAGTTTGCGAGCGGGACAATTGCCGGAACCCGCGATAACGCACACGAGGGAATCTATATCGATGACTTTGTGATTGGACTTGCTGAGCGTGGTGAGGTGGTTAGCCGATCCAACGTGGTCGATACACCGTTCACGCCTGATCTGCGGCCAGCCTTCTCGACGCCAGCTGATCCTACCTCGAATTTGGTGACAGGTTCCTACACTGTCGAGATTCGTGACGGTAGCGAATATGTGAATTCGCTCGAAAGTGAGCAGTTCCGAGTATTCGACACAAACGACCGATTGTCTGATTCTGTTGCAATCGCCGCGTTGGGAGCTGCTGAGATAAGTGATGGTGATTCCTTCACCCTGTCAGATGGTCGCTCTGAAGTCGTCTTCGAATTTGAGCAGACTGAGCTTGGTAATGGCGTGGAATCAGGCAGAGTGGCAGTGCCATTCACGCTTAAAAAAGTAGATCTGTTGTCCGGATACGAGCGATCGGAAACGGCTGCTGAAGTGGCTGGAAACATCATCGCTGCAATCAACAGAAGCGATGTGCAGTCCGTTTTCAGTGTGTCTGCAATGCTTTCGGGAGGAATTGATAGTTCCGAGGGAAATCGCATTGATCTGGTTGGTGAGGTGATTGTTGGCAATGTGGACGGTGCGCTGGCCTCAGTCGAACAGACACATTTCCGCGGTGACGAGAATCGTGTCCGCAATAGTCAGGGTGTTGTGCTCGTAGAGAACAGCCGCTTCCTATTCAACGAAGATCACGGAATTGTCATTGATCATGGATTCACCGCTGTCGTAGATGGACAGGCCACTCCGGTCGTGACGCGGTACCCACGGAACCTCGTCGAGTTGAATACTGAGAATCTTGCCAGCGGCGTTGTCGTTCAAAGTAACATCCTCGCATTCAACGATCTTGGTGGCTTGAAAATAGTGGGTGTTCCACAGGATGCCGGAGAGACCTTGCGTGATCCTGTCTGGTACGATCGCATTGTCAACAACACCATCATTGGTGGAGATATTTCGCCTGGTCGAACCGCTCCTCCTGAATCGTTCAATGGGATTTTGTTCCCGTCCGGTGTTGTTTCATTCGCGGACTCCGTGGTTGATTACAACCCAGACGCTGGTGGGGTGCCGCCAATCGCAATTCATCAGGATCCTTCCAATGCACTGGGAAAACCCGATGCCCCAGGCATTGGACCTGAGCCCGATGTTGGGAACGTAACCGTGTCCCTTGGGTTCGGTGGCTCATTGACGGTGCAGTTTGTTGACAACCTGTTGGCAGGTAACGGGAATGCTCAACCTGATTTGGTTGTCTTTGAGTCAGGTGAAATTGAGTCGGTCTTGGTTGAAATTAGCCGTGACGGAACGACATTCTTTGATGTTGGAATCGTGGGTGGACTCTCGAACAGTTTGGATATCGATGCTTATGGCTTCGGGGTTCAGGATCGCTTCGCTTTTGTGAGGGTGACCGATCTTCGACAAGGCGATCCAAATAGCACTTCAGCAGGAGCTGATATTGATGCGATTGGAGCGATTAGTTCCGCGTCGGTTGAAGCCTATACGCCAAGTGGCATTGGTGTGGAGTTGACCGGTAACGCGGCCCCTATCCTGCTCAATAATATCATTTCGAACTCGGACGTTGGCATCGAATTGGATCCAACTTACGGTATGCCATTGTTAGGTGGTAATTCGTACTACCGGAACACTCAGGATGTGACAACGGATGGCAGCGTAGGCCAATTTGCTCAGCAGTTGGAAGACGCAGAGGTAATCTTTGTCGGTGCACCAACACTCGTATTCGCACCCGCTGCGAATGCGTCGATTATTGATAGTTCCATCGACTCTCTTGAGGATCGGGCAAGTCTAACCGCTGTCAAAAATCCACTGGGTCTGCCACCTTCGCCAGTCATTGCTCCTGAATTGGATGTGAACGGCCAATTGCGAGTTGATGATCCTACCGTCCAGACACCAAATGGCCTCGGTGAGTTTGTCTTCAAAGACAGGGGAGCCTTTGACCGCGGTGATGTGGTCGGGCCTCGGGTTGTGCTACTGACACCGAGTGCGCCAAGTCTGGGTGTGAATGCCGGAGTTGCAGAGGTGCGTGGTGAAATTCCACTGTTCTTCGAAATTCAATTGATCGATGGTATTCCGCCTGCAGACGTCGCTCCTGGAACTGGAATCGATGATTACAGTATTTCAAGTCAGTCCGTGCTGTTGCTCAAAGACGGCGTGGCACAAGTCGAAGGTAAGGATTATCGCTTTGGCTATCATGCAAGCACGAATGTGATCCGTTTGACACCGATTGCAGGTGCTTGGGAACCAGCTTCCACGTATGTCATTCGTATGATTGACGCGACGGATGCCATCGTGAGTGCGAGTGAGGGTGTTACTTACAGTGATGGGGAACGATTAAATATCATCGATTTGGAAGGCAATACATCGACCTTTGAGTACGAAACAGGCTTGACCCTGAGTATCAATCCATTGTTGATTGGCTTGGGCTTGTCGGACGGTCTCACCATTGAAGTGTTTGATGGTGCCTCAACTGTCACGTTCGAACTTGACAATGATGACAATGTCGATGTGTTAAACACTGTCATTACAGTTCCTAGCACAGTGGATATTCTGGCCACGTCGATTGCTGATGCAATCAATGCCTCGAGCTTGGATATGACCGCAGCAGCCGTTGGAAACCGTGTCCAGATGCTCGGCACTGATCCTCTTTCAAGTGTGACGCCGAGCAGTGCCCTGTTCTCAGTTCAGGGAGAGGTCGGGGTATCATCCGGTTTCGGTTTGCGAATTCCGAATGATGGCACTGGCATCTCCGACACAATCGAAGAGGGGCAGACATTCAGTGTGCGTCAGGGTTCGCTTAATAATATCACCTTCGAACTAGATAGTGATAATAATGTTGAAACCAACGATGCCGGTGTGCCCAATGTCGCAATTCCGTTCTCCGAAGTTTCGACATTGGATGACCTCGCAGATGCCATCGCCCTTGCGATTGGTGGGGCACCGCTGGGACTTGATCCATTCAATGTGGGCTCGGGCCGAATCTCCCTCGGGGGTGATGCCAACTACTCTCTGGATCTGAGTCAGACGACGTTGACACAGATCGGTGTCCCGGGCGAAGCAGCCAGCACGCCAATCATCATTGAAATTGATTCGACTGATGATGAAAATGCAATTGTTATCGCAGCAGCGATCGAAGCAGCGGCGATTCCGGGAGTGGTGCCTTCGGTAGTCGATCGGAAAATCTTCCTCGAAGGTACGGCAGGAGTAAGCGGTGTTGGTGCCGTTGAGGTCATTCCTGTGCGTGACGAGGTAGGTAATCTGCTTCAGAGCAATCAAGTCAATGGTCGCACTGAACTGATTATCTATGTGGGTGGTGGTTATGACTACGGAGATGCACCCGCTCCGTATCGAACCACAATGGTTGACGGTGGACCACGGCATGGTGTCGAACAGAGTTTTGCTCTTTCGCCGGTCGGAAGCGTGATGGCAGTGACGGCTGATAGCGAGCCACGTCTGGATGACCTTGATGAAGATAACGGGGTGGCTATTTCCGGTTCGCTGGTGTCTGGATTCACTGGAAGCCTCCAAGTTTCGATTACCAACGACGATAGTCGAGATTTCTATCTTGATGCGTGGTTCGACTGGGATCAAAACGGCACGTTTGATGCCGATGAGGTGAGCCGATACGGCTCCGTCTTAGCACCTGGTATCATCCCGGTTACTTCCGGTAATACAACAATCGCGGTGAACATTCCGAGCGATAGTGCGATCGGTGAAGTCTACTCACGCTTCCGCCTGAGTGAAGTTGCTGGTCTGGGCCCGGATGGAGATGCTGCATCTGGTGAAGTGGAAGATTGGGCTTTGACAATCGAATCAAACCCATTCCAAAATCAGACAGATAGCACCGATGTTAATGGGTCGGGAGCAACCACACCGATTGACGGTTTGCAGATTATTAATGCACTGTCGCGGCATGGTGGTACTATCTTCCTTGATGTGCTGCCGCTGCCACCAAATCTTCCTCTCTATCCTGATGTGAATGGTGATGGAAAGGTAAGTTCATTGGACGCGTTGTTTGTGATCAACCAATTGGCTGCACTCTACAACTCAGGCAACGGTGAGGGAGAAGCAAGCTCATATCTTCCAGTTGCTGGGGGTGTCATGGCGTCCGGGGCAACGGCGGTTGGTGACGAAATGCTCCGCCGGCAGGCAGTTGTTGAGCCGACTGCGGAAGCGGAGCCAGGGAAGACGTCAGTCAGTGTATTCGATAGTCCTGCGGTTGTGGATCTTGAGGACCTCGTTGAATCGCTTGCTGTGGATACCGCGAGCGTCAGGGATGCAGATGGTACAAGTTCGATTGATGCGTTGTTTGCATCACTTTGATTAGATGGGCTTTTGGACTCACCGAAGGTTGATAGTGATTGCGATCTATCGACTCGCGGCTCTTCGGTTGTGCCAATTCAAACGGCAACTGGTTTTAAATGACTCGAAGTCGCTGTGACAGCAACGCCGGGGAGGCCTTCACGCTGCGTTCTCCTGACCGTTTCACCGAGATTTTGGAAATCGGGGGGGATTTTTTGAGACAAGAAACGTTTTTGTGAATCTAAACCTCGTTCGCCCGAGTGAATACTGCTCGTATTCCAAGGGATTCCCCGTCTCGGTAGCTCCGTACTCCATGAAAAGACGTCGCTCAAAATCGGAATGCAGAAATCGAAAGTCGCGTCGACGATTACGATTGGAATCGCTGGAGCACCGTCGATTGTTGGCTGCAACGCCAATTGGGGTGACACCGCTCGATACGGGAGAATTCTTGCTGGGAAGTGTTGCAGTCACACCCGTCTTTTTCGAGAGCAATGGGGTAAGCGATCCGGAGTCACAAAATTGGACACCAGGTGAGATTGACGCGTTGCTCGAGAGAATTAGTGAAGGTGTGAATTGGTGGAGCGATACTCTCGATGAGCTCGACACGGTGCATACGGTTGACTTTGTTTTCGATAATGCATTTGCACTCAATCCGGTCGAGACTCGCTTTGAGCCTATTGATCGTATCAGCAATGACTTCAATCTCTATGTGGGAGATTTTTTGACAGCTGAGGGATTTGGGAATGTGAGCAGCATTGAGGAGGGGGTGAAGCAATTCAATGCCCATCAGCGAGAACAGATGGGAACGGATTGGGCTTTTACTATCTTCATGGTTGATGCATCGGATGATTTTGATGGTGGTTTCCAGCCCGGAGGTTTTTTTCAAACTGCGTTTGCTTACGCTGGCGGCCTCTTCATGGTTGTACCCTCCAGTCGGCCTGCTTCCACGATCGCACATGAAATGGGGCACATTTTCTGGGCAAAAGATGAGTACTTTGGTGGAGCATCGTGGACAGACCGTCGAGGCTACTACAACTCTCAAAACCTGAACGCGGCTGATAATCCAACACCAGGATTTATTCAGGAAGACAGTATCATGAGCAGTGGGATTGTGCTGGCGAATGCTTATGCAGCAAACCAAAGCCCAGACGTTACCTTGGCGATGGTCGGCTGGCAGGACACCGATGGAAACGGAGTTTTTGATCTCGCCGATGTGCCACTGGAACTGAGGGGCGAAGGTTACTTCGATTCATCTTCTTCGACTTACTACTTCACTGGTTCTGCTTCTGCGATTCCTCTGATTAATAAAAATTCTTCTGGACCGCAAAGCGATATCACACTTAATCAGATCAGCCAGCTTCAGTACCGGTTGGACGGTGGAGCTTGGGTCACTGCGTCACAGCCCAATCAACAGAAGGCTGAGTTTGATCTCGCCGTCTCGTTGGGGCAGTCGTTTTCGTCAATTCAGTGGCGAGTGATTGATGACATGACTCTTGTGACAAGTGCTGTGATTGATGGAAACGCCTTTTTGCCGGCCTATTCAAAGGCTGTCTCTTATACACATCTCCGAGCCCACGAGACCGAGGCTGATCTC
>CAJXTM010000003.1 GCA_913061385.1 uncultured Rhodopirellula sp.
AGATCAGCCTCGGTCTCGTGGGCTCGGAGATGTGTATAAGAGACAGGTGTTCGGTGTCATGACCGGTAGTGAATTCACCGGATTTGACATCGGTGCAGGGAACGCTGAGTTCGACGGCAATCCAAAAGGTGCTACCCCGCCAGGGTCTTGGAAAGCAGGCTGCGAGGGAGCGACTATGCCTCCGTTACCGGGGAACGCCATTGGCTCGGAACCAGAACTGGGAAGAGGTGGCGCAGCAAATCCATTCTGTTGCAACCGAACCACATGCCGGTTGCTGCCCTGTACGTCTCGATCACTCTTGTTTCCGACTTGGCCACTGGAATACTGGAACCCGCTATCACTCCGATACTGATCAACGAGGCTCGCTGTGCCAATCGGAGTAAATGGTGATACTGAACCTGCGTTTCTCGCAGCACGACGCATTGGACTGTTAAGCGTCTGTGCATCGGCTGTCCAAGTACGATTTCCTTGTGCTTCTGCAGAATGCTGCCACAACGGCCATGCAACGACAAAAACAACAAGGCAAGCCCACCAACGGTTGCTGCCAGAACTGAAACGCGTTGGGTAAGCCATATCCATCCCTGTGTTATGTCAATTGGCTCTGGCTGACCATTACAAAGCCGAATTTTGATTTCCGAAATCAATCGGTAATCTGTTCGGTGACATGAACGCAAGATCGATGCTGCTCAGATGAGGTGAGCCCTTGTGCTGCTGACGACCATCCATGGGCCCCCTGCGCAGCCAATCCTGATCATTTTTGGACAATCGCATCATCGGCAGTTTCAGTTTCCCGCGGCAGTTTCCCGAACCCACGAACAATGACTACAAGAGCGACCGTCCCGACAAACAAGCTGATCCAGGGCGAGACTCCAAACGCCGCCGGCAGGGTTCCGAAGAGAATACATGCCACGCCAACCACAACCGCATACGGCATTTGCGTACGGACATGAGCGACATGGTCGCAACCACTCGCACGGCTCGACAACACGGTGGTATCAGAAATGGGGGAACAGTGGTCACCAAAAATCGCCCCCGCCAGCACAGATCCGCAGGTTGCCAAAGCGATCGGCCCGTCAGGCCCACCGGCAACATCCAATTGCAAAGCTAAACCGATTGAAAGTGGCGTAAGAATAGCCATCGTCCCCCAACTGGTACCGGTGGAAAATGCCATTGCTGACGCGATCAGGAAAACAACCGTTGGCAGCAGATGGACGTCCAAACGATCAGAAAGAACACTAGAAAGATAGCCACCAGTATCCAAGGCATTTTTTTCGGTCATCGCAGATAGAGCCCATGCAAACCAAAGAATCAACAGGGCGGGTCCCATCTGACGCGCCCCACCAAATGCACCTTTCATGCATTTAACAAACCGGCAACCTCCCAACGCCATGTGCATCACTACGGCGGTTAACAGGCCCACAGCGCCCCCTACCATCAAAGCAACATACGAATCGCCATTGCCAATGACTTGGCCTGCCTGCCTCAGCAAGCCGTTTTCAGCCTGACCAGCAAGCGTCGATTCCTCAGCAGAGGCATGTACTTTCATGCCGGTGTAGACAAGCACCAACATCACAGACACCACGCAAAGCACAACAGGAACAACCGCGGCCCACCATAAACGAGGATAGCGTTCAATGACATTTTCCTCAGCTTCAAAGTCAACCTCAGAATCTGACGCCAAGGCCGCCTGCTCGGCTTTCAGCATCGGGCCAAAATCTCGCTGGGAAACACTAACACAGAAGACCATCACCAGCGCGAGCCAAGGATAAAACCGATACGGAATGGACTGGATGAACATCTCAAATGCAGCTTGATTGTCGTTAATTCCTGCGACAGCCAAACCATCGGCCATGTAGCTGATTTCAATTGCCGCCCACGTGCTCACGACAGCAAGCCCCGCGACTGGAGCCGCCGTCGAATCGACAAGGTAAGCCAGTTTTTGACGTGACAGTCGATATCGATCGGCTGTTGAACGCATGGTTCCACCCAGCAACAGCGTATTGGCATAATCATCAAAAAACACGGCCAGCCCTGAGGTCGCTATCAGTGTCTGGGCACCGCGTCGGGACTTGATCTTGCTGGACAATCGCTGAATCAAAACACGCATCCCCCCCCCTGATTCCAATGTCCCTACCATTGCACCTAACAACAGACTGAAAATCAGAGCCTGAATGTGCGACATCGAAGAAATGGATTCGTAGATGGTGGTGACAAAGATCACCAGCGCTTTCCACCAAGCAGCACTTGGAAATGAGATACCCAACTTGGGAATGATTTTCCATTGGGGTTCAAATTCAAGAATCTCCAAGTTACTCGGCAGGCTTGATGCGATGACCGTACTCGGCTCACCTTTCTCCAGAGAGATGGACGCAATCGCTTGTGCTCGAGAGCTACTTTTTCCGAACGCGTCGATCAAATCTTGAACAGTAGATTCACTTCCGACAGTGCTATTAAGTGTGATCTCGAGACTGTCGAGATAGGGTTCATTGTCACGAAAAAACTGCGGCGACGATATGAAAGGTAACCGCGGTTCTCCATGATCCATTCGGATAAGAACAAGTCGCGTTTTGTTTCCAGTAATCCACGGTGATGGCGCCGCGAATCTAACCCGAACAAGATCATTGGTACCAAAGTCAGTTACCAACTCAACACGTCCAAATGACAAGACAAGTGCTCCGACCGCTACACCAGCAGCCAAGGGCAGAACAACCCTTCGTGTAGCAACGGCCAAAACGATCGCAACCAGCGGCGGCAGAAGGCTCAGAAATCCAAAGTCCATCGTTTCATCCCTCGCCACAAGATTGAATGATTACGTTCAGAACAGATCACCTAGGGTGATGCAGTTTGGCCGTGTGAAGGCTACGACTTTTTGGAGGCCACGACTCCTAAAACAGGCGGCACAAGAAAGCAACCATCGCTTTGCGATGGTGCATTTGCCAGAGCCTCGTCGTTGGACAGTGTGTCAAACTGAGAATCTTCGCGCCAACGATTATCCACGTCCAGCGCGGTCGTCATCGGCTCGACATCTGTTGTATCAAGCTCCGTCAACTGCTCGACAAATGCAAGAATGCTATCCAACTGAGGCCTCACATTGGCGACCTCATCGTCGGATAAATCTAGCCTAGCAAGTAAAGCCAGTTTTCGAACTTCAGCAGCAGAAAGCGACACGATGGCTACTTCTTTGATCCGCTGACATCAAACGGCTTGGTTTTCACCGTCTTTCGCACGACACCGCTGCGAATGCACTGGGTGCAGACCCGCATCGACTTATTTTCGCCATTGGGCAGGGTTACGTGAACTCTCTGCAAGTTTGGGATGAACTTGCGACGAGTGATTCCAGTAATTTTGGTACCTACGCCGCCTAAGTATTTGGCTTTACCGCGTGTTTCGACGCGATTGCCCATTTGGACTTTCTTGCCACACGCTTCACATTGCCGTGCCATCGGATTCTCTGTCGTTTTTCTCGGGAACTCTATTTAACGGAAGCTTGGCACTATACAGATCAAGGCGAGAATCCGAAAGCAGGAAATCGAGCGTTTTCTGTCATACGGCCAATCGAATCTCGATTTTCCCCGTAGCCGAAAGGACTAGTTTCTTGCCAAAAGGAGGGAGTTTCCCCTCAAGACCATCCCACAAAATGCCGATTGTCGGAAAAGTCGGCCTAATCAGCAGAGCTTACCAAACGGGTCGGCAGCACAACATTTTCCAACGGATTCCTCCCAAATGATTCCGAATTACGCTCAAAAACGATCGTTGCACGGCCTATTTTGGTCTATTTTGGCCTGCCTTGCGTTCTCGGGCTGCACCTCCGTCAAACTGCCCGGAACCGCCTTTCAACGGCCATCCAACTCTGATTACCAAAGCATGAGTTCCTCGCTCGATGTCGCTCACGGCGTGCAGGAGAAGGCGTACTACGCTGTCCGTCAGGCCAAAGCAGACAATGGCGTGGTCTTGGAAGTTGCCGGAGACAGCAATCCAGCACGCCTGTTACCGTTGCCCAGTAATGGCCAAGCCGTCTACCTCAGTGACCTGCTCGAAGAAACCGGCGTTCTTGGAAAGCTGGAAACAGTGGGAGCGACACTTTATCGCTACACCCCTGAAACCGTGAACGGAATGCCGATGGAAGTGCGCATGGCCGATGATTGTCATACTGTTCGCCCGGAAAGCGACTACGCACTCCAAGCCGGGGATCGGCTGAGGGTCTGGAAGGTACCCAACCCAGCTATGGGCAAACTCTACAATGTTTTTCTGGGTCGCTAGAAGTACTTGGCACGCTACAAGAAAAAGAGTTTCAGGCAGCAGTAATCGCAAAACTTAGGGTTCAGACCCGACATCGGTAACGTCGACTCTGAACCCCATTTGTTTGCAAAATTATTACAGATGCCTTCCTACGCTGAAATCAAATAGCCGATTTGATACTCAGTCGATTTTTTTGACCCGCAGATTTTTGAAATAGACTTTGCTATCTGGGTCATGAGCTTGCAAGGCGAATGTGCCTTCACCGAGCAGCCGCTCAAACTGCTTGCTTGCTGCCGCTTGGCCGACAGCTTCGGTGTAGTCCACCAGGGTTTTCCCATTAACCTTGAGAACTACATTCCTGCCTTTGACGATGATCTCCTGCGTATACCACTCGTTGTCTTTGACTCCGGGGTCAGCGACATTAACAACAGCGTAAAGGCTACTCGTCTTCTTTGGATCTTTGTGAGAAATATTTACCTGACACTCAAAGCCCTGCTTTGGCCAGTCGGTAGCTTGATACTTGGTGTGGAAGTAAATACCCGCGTTGCTACCGGGTGTAGTCTTCACCTCTGCGATAAAGTGAAAGTTTTTGAAGGGTGCGAGTTTGCCATCATAGAAAAGATGGCACCGAGGACCTTCACACACCAACTGGCCGTCAACGACTTTCCAACTCTGCGGATTCTCTTCCGCGACTTTCCAACCGTCGAGTGACTTGCCATCAAACAGCGGCACGAACCCGTCTTTGGAATCCTGACCGTGTGCTGTGATTTGTGCACCGACGATCAGTAGCAAACAAACGAGGGCGGTTTTGAATTTAGAGCTCATGAACATTCAATTTATGAAAGGGTGGAGGGGTAAATAGCGGGATTTTAAAACGGCAACACAAAGTTCGCACCGCGCAAAAGAAACCACTTGCCAAGGTTCGTTGGCAAGTGGTTCGCAACGGTACCAGAATATAATTTCTATTTCCTACAGACCTGCGTCAGTCGCTGGCAGTTCGTTGTTCTTCAGTTTTTCAGCGAAGGTCTTGCCATCCTTGCTCTTGGTTTCACCAGCCTTCTTGAAACCTGCCAGAATTTTCTTCTTTGCTTCTTCTGGATTCGCTTTCACGTACTCCTTTGAGAAGTCCTCAGCTTTCAACAACTTGTGGATTGCTTTGCCGTACTCGTTACGTACTTTTTTCTTGTCTTCACCTTTGACGTGACAGACATAGCAACCGGCTTTTCGCCCAGCTCGTTTGAAATCTTCATCCACATCCTCACCACCGAGGAACTCATTTTTCCACTGCTTGCCAAATTCACTAATCGCCATAGCGGGCGTCGCCAAAATAAGACACGCAAAAAGAATTGCCAATCGTTTCATTCAATCTTCTCCAGAGGTTGCAGATAGCCCCGTGCTCCTCAACAAGATCAATTTCTAGTTGAAAAGGCCTATCGGGACGGGTTCGGTGGGTCGTTAAAAGGCAGAAATCAAGCTTCCTGCCCATACAATTAAGTCTAAGAGGGCGTTGATTGTCAAATCCCAACTTCAATTACAAGCTAATTTCGGTACTTTCAAAGCGTTCGCCCACTGGACAATCCCTCATTTTCGTTGTTTTCCAGTACTGGGAGAGTTGGCAGGGACTCGCGAGTAAAACCTCGAGGCGAGGCATCAGTCTGCTGATAGGTAGCGGGCACGCGTTCACCTGCTGGAGGCCATTCTCGTGGAATCCGCACGACACTGGACGACCGGCGTGACGACTTCTCGACAGCCCATTCAGGCTGGCTTTCCTCGAGGTCTATCATTTGCGTCACGGTGGAAAAACCATCGTTCGATTCAATTCGGAGCATGACGTCTCGGAACTCAGGGCCGACCTGATACAGGTTGGAACTCCCCCTCAACAAAAGCAACTCGCTACCCTGGAATCGTTTTGGAAATCCAGAAAACCGAAAATGCGGTTGGTCCTCATCGACAATGAACACACTCTGGCGGGCTTGGCGATCTACGACCGCCGGATACGGCGTATCAGCCGTAGCACTCATCCGGAAAATCCCAGCCGACGCATGCACGGTAACTCGCCAAAACTCAATATCGATGCGGCCGCCACCCTCAATATCTTCGGTTCGCGTGCCACTGGTGTCGATCATATTTCCCGACACGGCAAGTAAACCATTATCCCAGTCCAAGCCCAACTTAACCGCCTCATCCATGTGCAACATTGTCATCTCACCCCTGACAACCACGTTGTTCAACTCAATTTGCACTCTTGACTCACCCACCGCTGCCCCATCAGGCGTGCTTGAATCAGCAAGCACGTCAAAGGCGAAAACTTTTTCGCGAAGATTTGGATTGCTGACGGTAACGCTGCAATCCGTTAATCGCAGCAGTGTATTTTCATTGATCTCGAACAGGGAACCACCATGAACACTCCCACTAGGTACCTGCCACACAAAGTTTATGTCTTCTATCACAACATCACTTGATCCAACATCAAGCATACTGTCATGTGCGGCTGAAACTGCATTATCAAATTCAAATCGAATTACCGTGCCACCGCTAACCGTCGACCGAATCCACAAATCCTCAACCTGCAAATCAACGGGTTCACTGATGATTTCAGGCAGCCCGATTTCAATGACATTAACGTTGCTTTTCTTGGCCAACACCAAGGCTTCTCGAAGTGTGCCTACATTCAACACACCACTGGACTGAGAATCCAAATTTGGATCAGCAACAATTCGGACTACCTGAGGAACGGCTTGGATCCCACCCTGGTTGGAATCCGAGTCGTCACTATTTGATGAATCGGACTCCGAACGTGGATTTCGTTCCAACGATTTGTCTTCAAGCGGAATGGGGGTAAAACCGCCTTGATCCTGCTTATTTTCCTCGCTGCTGTCTTCGACCGCACCCTCTGCGAAATCATCACTTGAAAAGCCATCAACTGCTTGCTCGAACTCCCAGTCAGACTTCGGTAGAAGCCGCGCGTCTCGCGGATTACTGGTCATTGGAAAATTCGTCGCCGGCAACGCCCGGGCATTTTCGATCTCGGGCAGCACTGCAGTCCCTGGCACGATCACTGAGTCGCGTGAGGTCACGGACTGAAACTGCAACCAACTTGCAATTGCAAAAAGAACAAATAAGGCAGCAATCCACGGAGCATGTTTTTCAAACCACAAGCCCATCAGATTTGGCTGGGGGATTGAGACAGGATTGAGCGCCAGCGAACGCCGCAAGTTATCACGCCGGGCGACCTCGCGTAGATCAGCAACCAAATCAAAGCCAGTTTGATAGCGGTTGGCAGGATTCTTGGCCAGCATTTTTTGAATCACTGCAACTAAATGATCCGTAACCTCTGGACGCAAAACGCGGGCATCAGGCGGCGGCGCGTTCCCATGACTCAATAGCTTCTGCAACATGGTGCCGCCGGGATACGGAGGGCTTCCCGTCAACATGAAATAAAGAGTGCAACCCAGTGAATAAATATCGCTTCTCAAATCGGCGTCACGAGGATCCTTTGCCTGCTCAGGCGAAATGTAATCAAAAGTTCCCAGCGTGACTCCACTGGCAGTCATGTCTTCGCTAAGGTCGAGGTTCTCTGATCTCGCCAGTCCCATGTCAACAAGTTTGATCTTGCTATCTTGGCCAATCAAAATATTCGAAGGCTTGATATCCCGATGCACGATTCCGCGGTCCGCAGCATGCTGCAACGCATCCGCCAACTCACACGTGTAAAAAACCGCATCATCAAGTGGCAACACGGTATTTCGAGTTACCAAATCGCGTATGTTCGTGCCTTCGATATATTCGAAGACGATGTAGTGCCAATCACCATGATTTCCAACATCAAACACCCTCGCAATCCGAGGATGATCTAACTTAGCAGCACTTTGAGCTTCATTGCGAAAGCGTCGCTGCAAATCAGGATCATCGCCAACGAATGGAATCACCTTGATCGCCACTGTCCGATCCAACTGCTCATCATGTCCTTTAAACACCGCTCCCATTCCACCACCGCCGATGAAGGCTTCAAGATGGAAATGGTTCAACTGTGTTCCTAGCAGGCCTTTCGTGACTGCAGCAGGAGTACGGTCGATGATGCCTACGGCAGGGTTTGATTTTTCAACCCGAGATGAACCTCGAATCACCGTATTGGCCTCAGAGATTCCTTCGATGTTGGCTTTTTCGGCAGAAGGTGAAGATGCCTCCGAGAATTCTACACCCTGACTCTCCCCAGTCATTTCACGCCCAACAGGATCATCGTGTTCGGTGCTTGAATGCACCGCACGATGTACCGTCGACGCATCGATTCGAATCGGGTCTTCCGATGGCATGATGATCAGTGGCTTATGAAAGCGTTGGGGGTGGCCCGTGCCGATAACCTGTTCCGCATCTGGCAAGACTCGCCGCGGCAGAACCGCGAGATGCCGCCTGTAAGCGATGCCCTTACAACAGTTGGCAACACTCAAGAAAAGCTTAGTTGAAGTTTAGTTTCCTGCCGTTCTTTGGTCAACAAAACTGTAGCGTGTTAGGCTACGCTGGTGCCCGACTAATCCTTATTATCCGCGTTACTCACCGAATCGCCTACCAATGCTCCACCTTCCTGTACATAAATATCGCCACCTAGCTGCTGGCCTATGCTTTTTTGCGATCTGGTTCGTGACCCCATGTCGGGCAGAAACGGCCACCTCAAAGAAGCAACCGAATGTACTTTTAGTCATCGTGGATGACCTCGGCTTCGCAGATCTGTCCTGCCTCGGCAGCAAGGACATGAAAACCCCAAACCTAGATCAACTTTATGCTGAATCCCTGAAACTTGAGAGGCTATACGCGAATTGCCCTGTTTGCTCGCCCACTCGCGCCTCAGTGCTAACAGGTTGCTACCCGGATCGGGTGGGGGTCCCCGGTGTGATTCGAACGCACCCCGAAAACAACTGGGGCTACTATCAACCATTCACACAAACGCTTCCGCACCAACTTCAGGAAAATGGCTACGAAACAGTCGCCATTGGTAAATGGCATCTCGGTCTTTCACCTGAAACCCACCCTCTGAGCCAAGGCTTCGAACGCTTTCAGGGCTATCTCGGTGACATGATGGACGATTACTACAAGCACCGGCGTCATGGCATCAACTACATGCGTAAAGGCCGTCACGAAATAGACCCTCAAGGCCATGCGACAGATCTATTTACTCAATGGGCGGTCGAGTACATCAATAACGTCGGAAAGAAGAACACCCCCAAGGATGCCAGCGATCCCTCGGGATTCAGGCCTGAAAAGGAGACGCAACCTTGGTTCCTTTATCTTGCGTACAACGCGCCGCACACTCCGATTCAACCACCCCAGGACTGGTACGAGAAGGTCAAACGTCGTGAACGGACCGACAGCGATAATGCAATTAGCGATAAACGCGCTAAAATCGTCGCGTTGATTGAGCACATGGATGCAGGAATTGGACAAGTGCTGAACGCACTAAAAGAATCGGGACAGTACGAAAACACTGTCATCGTATTTACCAGCGATAATGGGGGCCAAGCAAATGTCGGTGCCAACAATGGTCCTCTTCGAGGTGAAAAACAACAGATGTACGAGGGTGGCCTGCGAATTCCAGGTTGCATCAGAGTGCCGGCCAAAACGAAAGCAGGCTCAACAAGCCATACGGTCTGCTGCACCGCAGACTTTTTCCCAACCATTACCGATTTGGCAGGAATTGAAGTTCCTGACGGAATCGATGGCCAGTCGCTGATGCCGCTTATCGATCAACCGCTGGCTGCCAACGGTCTGAATTTGTGGCCGACGCGAAGAATCTACTTTGTCCGGCGCGAAGGCGGCCCGACATACGCCGGTCTGACCAGTCAGGCTCTTCTACATGGGCGGTACAAGCTCGTGCACGACCTGCCCACAAAGCAGTTCGAGCTATTTGATGTTGAGGCAGATCCCAGCGAGAGCAACGACCTAGCCAAGAAAATGCCGAAAAAACTCCGTGAATTAACGCGACATCTACAACTGCACGTCCAACAAGGCGGACAGGTTCCCTGGC
Organism: uncultured Rhodopirellula sp.; assembly: GCA_913061385.1. Taxonomy (GTDB): domain Bacteria; phylum Planctomycetota; class Planctomycetia; order Pirellulales; family Pirellulaceae; genus Rubripirellula. Next base: position 10,259 of record CAJXTM010000003.1, read on the forward strand.
AGCGGCCCCGCAACCTCGAACAAACCAGACCGTAGTATTTCAGCTCAACAAACCTACCCGCTTGTCTGCTGCTCCGCGAATCGGCCTTGTAAAACCGCAACACGACGGAGAAAATCCACTCGGGAAGTATTGCAAGCATGACCCATTGACGAGCTGACCGCGGGTCCCAAAGCATGCGTGGTTTCTCGAAAGCGAAAGAGAACTCCGGTTCCCAAACAAAGCTAAGAAAACGAATCGCAAATTATTCGCTGTGTAAGCATTCAGCCCTGTGGTCACATACCTCCCCTTAGCTGCATAATAACGTAGTAGATTACCAACTTCGACCAGCTGCATCGGCTCCACCAAGCCTAATGACAGCACCAATCGTGATATTAAGGATTACCCATTATGTTGGTGTTCAGACGCTTTTTTGTGCTGTTTTTAGCTCTTGGTGTACTTGGTGCACCGGCCCTTGCTCTGGTTCCACAAGAGAATCAAAACGCAACAGAGAGCCGAGAGACAGTAGGATCGGAGACTTCCGACGGGAGTTCCGCAGGCGGAACCGCGGCACCAGCCGCGGCTAATCCAGTCCAAGATTCATCGGGTGCATCGGCCAATGCCACTCTGCCTTGGGTAGCTTATCTGATTCCATTCATGGGCATTGCCGCCTTGGTCTTCACGTTCTGGAAGTCTTCTTGGGTCGCTAAACAGGAAGCGGGCACCGATCGGATGATAACGATCGCGAACAACATCACCGAGGGAGCAATGTCGTTCCTCAAGGCTGAGTATTCGATTCTCGCTATCTTTGTCGTCGTAGTTGCCGTTTTGCTTGGCTATGCCGGTAGCACGCAAGAAGCGAGCTCTTCGCCATTGATCGCAGTTTCTTTCATCCTAGGTGCGATTTGCTCAGCCTTGGCAGGCTTCATTGGGATGCGAGTAGCAACCAAAGCGAACGTCCGAACAACACACGCAGCCCGAACAGGGCTCGGCCAAGCCCTAGAAGTAGCTTTCGCTGGTGGATCCGTCATGGGAATGGGGGTCGTTGGCCTGGGAGTGCTGGGACTGAGCTCACTGCTCATTATCTACACCGCACTTTTTGGCGTCGATAACATCACCCAAGTGATCACAGTGCTGACCGGGTTTTCATTCGGAGCATCATCGATCGCGTTGTTTGCTCGTGTCGGTGGTGGTATCTACACCAAAGCAGCTGATGTCGGTGCAGACCTGGTCGGAAAAGTAGAAGCCGGCATCCCAGAGGACCATCCACTGAATCCTGCCACAATCGCGGATAATGTTGGCGACAACGTTGGAGACGTTGCCGGCATGGGAGCTGACTTGTTTGAATCCTACGTTGGTTCGATCATCGGAACGATGGTCTTGGGTGCCGCGTTTGTTTCACTTGGTGAATTTGCGAATGACGGGATGGGCGGATTGTCGGCCGTGATGCTACCGCTGATTTTGGCAAGTGTCGGAATCATAACATCAATCGTGGGTACCTTCCTCGTCAAAGTAAAAGATGGAGGAGACCCTCATCACGCCCTGAACCTCGGCGAATTTTCATCAGCTGGCATCCTGTTGATACTCACATTCTTCATCATCCAATTCATGCTGCCGTCGACTTGGACTCACGAGGGCATCGTCTACAGCAACAATGGCGTTTTCTATGCGATTCTGCTCGGGCTCGGTGCAGGGCTCGCAATTGGTAAGATCACCGAATACTACACAGGCACCGGAAAAGGGCCGGTAAAATCGATCGTTCGTCAATCAGTCACTGGATCGGCCACCACAATCATTGCCGGTTTGGGTGTAGGAATGATGTCCACCGCGATTCCAATTCTCATCATCGCGGTTGCAATCATTGGAGCCTACAGTTGCGCAGGACTTTATGGGATCGCCATTGCCGCGGTTGGAATGTTGTCCAACACAGGCATTCAGCTCGCAGTCGATGCTTACGGCCCTATTTCTGACAACGCTGGTGGAATTGCTGAGATGGCCGACTTGCCACCAGAGGTCCGAGATCGCACTGACAAACTTGACGCGGTGGGGAACACCACAGCAGCCATTGGAAAAGGTTTTGCAATCGGCTCTGCTGCCCTTACAGCACTTGCGCTGTTTGCTGCATTCAAGGTAACGTACAACGAGAGTCATTCCGAAAGTCAACTTGAAGGTATCGACATCCTCAATCCATTCGTGATGGCATCCTTATTCATTGGAGCGATGCTGCCATTCTTGTTCTCGGCACTATCGATGAATGCCGTCGGCCGTGCAGCAATGGCAATGATCGAAGAAGTGCGACGCCAATTCCGAGACATCCCAGAATTAAAGAATGCTTTGCAGGTGATGCAGAAAAATGAAGGCGACGAATTTTCTGACTGGTCCGAAGCCGATCAGCAGACATTTCAAAAAGCCGACGGGAAAGCGGAGTATGGCAAGTGTGTTGCCATTTCTACTCGGGCCTCGATCCGTGAGATGATCCTACCTGGCTTGGTCGCTGTACTTGTTCCGGTTGCATTTGGATTTGTTCCGAAATTGCTTCCTGAGTCCTGGGGACTCAGCGGAAACACCAATGCACTGATGCTCGGTGGCCTACTTGCTGGCGTAACCGTCAGCGGCGTACTCATGGCCCTGTTCCAATCGAATGCTGGCGGTGCATGGGATAATGCAAAGAAGATGATTGAGGAAGGTTTTGAAGTTGATGGAGTGATGCTGACCAAAGGTAGCGAAGCTCACAAAGCAGCGGTCGTGGGGGATACCGTAGGTGACCCGTTCAAAGATACTTCCGGACCATCACTGAATATCCTGTTGAAACTGATGAGCGTGGTGGCACTTGTAATTGCCTCGCTTATTTAGTCGTTTGAAGTACAGTGTGAGGGCAGCTTTGCCGAGTAGCATTTTATTCGCATTCTGTTTAAACAACTGTTCAGCGTCTTTTTTCAGCGCCACTGTTCCTCGCCGCTTTCTCACTCGCTATGCCGAACCGAATCACCGGGATCCTTACACCCAACATCACCCCAGTCGATGACAGGGGTCGTGTCGATGAAGAACGCCTGCGTGGCTATGTCGACTGGCTGATTGAACGTGGTGTTGATGGGCTCTATCCCAACGGCAGCACGGGAGAATTCGTACGTTTCACTGCGGAGGAACGTCGAAGAATTGTTCAGATCGTGGTTGAGCAGGCTGGCGGACGCGTGCCGGTTCTCGCTGGCGCCGCGGAAGCGAATGTCAAAGCTACGATTGACGCGTGTGATGCCTACGGTGCTATGGGGGCTCGAGCTGTCGCCATTGTTGCTCCGTTTTACTACCGACTCAGCAGCGAAGGAGTGTACGCATACTTCCGCGAAATTGCAGACCACGTCTCTATTGATGTCACCCTTTACAACATCCCGCTCTTCGCCTCCCCCATCGAAGTCGACACGGTCATACGCTTGGCCTCTGAATGTCCTCGCGTTGTAGGCATCAAAGATTCTTCAGGTGATCTGCCGAACATGCTGCGCATGATCGCTGCAATTCGCCCTCTTCGCGACGACTTCACTTTCCTGACAGGTTGGGACGCTTCACTTGCTCCGATGTTGATTGCAGGAGCAGATGGAGGCACCAATGCGACAAGTGGGGTTGTCCCCGAGTTGACCCGCGCGATTCATCGCAGCGTGGTCTCTGGTAATATCAAAGAAGCAATGCGTTTGCAGTACCAACTGCTGCCACTGTTTGATGCGATGATATCGCTTGGGGAATTTCCGGAAGGATTTCGAGCAGGCGCAAGATCGAGAGGCTGGAACTTGGGGTCCGGTCGGGTTCCGCTATCAGAGCAGCAAAAAGATGCGGTAGCTCGCACCCAACGCGAGATTGATAATCTTGTGGCGGAAGTCGCAGATCTTGATGAAACCCTTGTAATGCCTCCCGAAGCAATCGAGAAGATCGTTCAGCGGGTGATGCGACAACTGGGATCCTGATTCCATCTGAACATTGGCTGAAATTGTTTTCTCTACAGATTCAAACAGGATGCCAACCAGCACATCGCGTAACAAACGAGACTCAACGGTTATCTGACCACAAAGCGAGTGGGCTCGAGGCACCAAGATTTTCAACCGCAAATACCGAATCAGGAATCTGCGAGCCTAGTTTCCACTGAAAATCAGCCTTCACTTCAAAGTCCTGCTCACCGCCAAGTGTCAGACTGTGCAACTTGACGGGCAACAGCACGCTTTCCACCGGATCCCATACCGATGTAGTTCGCGCGTAAGGTCTTAGAACTTTGTGAAGCGATGACAACTCTTTCTGCCCACGATTATCTCCCAACTGAGCAACTTGAAGCAGTTCAGTTCCCAGCGAAACAAAATCATCGACCTGCACTGGCACGGAACGACGAAACGATGCGACACGAACAAAAATCAATTTAGGAACAGGTTGATACTCGAAAGCTGCCATAGTGAGACCTGCACGCCGGTAGATACCAATCAGCTTTTCCACATGCAGCTGACACTTACTACGGTCAAAAGCATTCCCTGTGGTGATACTGATAACCCCTCCAGTCGCGGCACAAATAGGATCAAAGACACCGCACAACTTGAATCTCGCGTTCAATGACTTGCTCGTCGAAGGTGGATGAATCTGCTTACCTGTCGCGCCATGAAACCGATGTTTGATTCTGATCTGATCATATGCGGATGCCTGTGAATCAATCAGATAGGCATTCCCGGTCGGTTGAATCGCTGATCCAAGCAGGCTTTGATCTGCAAACACCAATCGTTCCCGATCATGTTGATGGTCAATGACCCAAGTGAATGCAAATCTGCGGGCAACAATTTTTTCAGAGCCACCTACTTTTGCACCGATATATTTTTCTCCGGATACATCAACAGCCATTCGATCAACCAACATGCTTCGTGATTGTAAATCGATCAACCATTTTTTAAGCAAGTTGCGGTCCAGTTCAGTGGGAACCTGGAATTTACTCAAATCGACTGTTTCACGGCTAAGAGCCGCCGGTTCATTTGCAATGGCACGTTTGTTCACCAACGCAGAAGTCTGCAGGATCATCTGTGAACAAACTGCAAAGCAACTGACTCGAATCACCCATCGGATCAGATTCATAACCAACGTCCCTTGAGAGAATATTTATCGAGCTGACATTCCATTTCAATCAGACAGGAATTCATCACATCAACGATCGTTGATCGGTAGATCACCTACTCCATGCCAACGCGTCTGACGTCCCCGACCAAGATCATCATTCAATGGTAAATCACTGCCTTCACTGTCGGTGACCTCCGAGTCACACTGTAGCCCCATCTCAGGTATCCATCTGCCGATGTAATATCCACTCAAGGGAATGCAAATAGCACGATCAAAATCAATCGCGCAGCTTTCTGCACAACGCCAACTCAACAGGCATCGGTGAAACCCCCAACCGTTAACACGCCAACCTTCATCATCACGTTCTGCCTGCCGGTAAACACCAACGAGTTCATCGAGAGATGCGAACCTGCGGTCATACCCGCTGCGGTGGTTGCATTCATAGCCAATCAGATAACGTTTTGAGTAAGAACCCACCACCTCCCGTCTTTGACAATCACTGCACTGTTTGAAGTCAGCCAAGCTCGTCGAATTCAGATTCATATCTTCTGCCCATGCTGAAATCATCTCCCGACAGGTGGTATCGCTAAAGGCATAAGTACATTCCCACTCATGAGGACTGTCTCGCGTTGGCTCTGGTGGCCCAGCGAAGCTGAAAACCCCATGTCCCAGCCAAACGATCACGCCAATCGATCTATGCAATTTCATCTATTCTTCCCCATTGCGAACAAGATTTAGAATTCCGACAACTTGACTACGACTTCCGCGGACAACCAAACGACGCGGAAAGCGGGCTTGGATCATTACCCCGTCATGGCCTGCATGCTGTTCACCTTCAGTAATCACCACCTCAACCTTCGACATAATGCTTGAAACAGCACGCACCTGAACGGCGACACGCGGAGATAACTTGCCGGGATTTGATTCGGCATCGAGTACAAACCTGAGCTGCTCCAAAGGAACCTTAAGCTTGCCCCTCACCACAATCATGCGAGTTATTCCAACCCACCTTGTGCCTCGCTGATGAAGATTCAAAGTGGATGGCAAAAAGCGTACTGGCGTGGTGTAACGTAAAAGGATTGGCAAGTCGACAATCTGTGCCTGCGCACTTGGATCGAGATAATGCACACGTACCAAATCTTCAGCATCACCAAAAGAAAACGTTGGCTTTGCAATGAACCTAAATGCCTCTGGAGCTTGCACCACAGAACCGATCGTCACGAAGCTTCCCCGAACACTTTCAACCCGTTGGATCTTCCCGCCTAACTCATGAATCTGCCCCGAAACATCGAATTTTGAATCAGGATCTACCAGACGCATTGTGGTTTGATCGAGGCCCAACGGACCAGTAATCTGCACATCGACATCCAACACAAACGGAACTGCAGACTCCTGAAAGAAAAGACGAATCGAACGGCGTACATTCGCAACTTTGTTCGATGAGGCAAGCCTCAACGCCAGACTTAGAGTCCCGTCAGGTTCAAGAGAACGTTGTTCAGGCACAACTGCCAAACAGCCACAATCCGGATCGATCGATCGCAAATTCAAAGAGAGGCCCGTGGAGTTTTTTACATGTACCTTCACTAAGACTTCTCGACCGATGCGGTAATTCCCTAAATGGATTCCCTTACGCGAACGGATCGCTGTCATCACAACGGTATCAATCGAGCGATTGCCGGTCGACTTGGTTGGTCCCTCGCCGTTGACCGTTACAGTCATCACGAGCCCCATGCACACGTGCACTAAAACGAATCGCCAGAGTTGCATTTTTGCCCCCGTGTAACTTCAGCGTGTTTTTTTGGCGTGATCCAAGCACTTGGCTCCAATCAACCAAACAATGATTGTTCAATCGCCTGCCTTACATAATCACTGCCCGCATCTTATTGACTTTGCAGGTCCATTTTGCCTTAGCGCCAACCGCACTTTCGTTGAGCAACTAGTCGCTCAAGAGTGTGACTGCCCTGCGGAAAAATGTTCATATGTTCACTATCTAAAACGCCAACATAGGGCCCATGAGCACGGCGTCAATCTTTTTCTGTTCGGAAATTCAAAAAGGCCGTCTGTAAATGACAGCAAACCGTGCTTCAAACCACTTCAGTTGAAGACGGGAAGCGATACTGGTCGGCAGCGCATGGTATCCAAAAGGCCGCCAGTTAGAGGCGGCAAAGAAAGCATGGCAGGTCAGCGTCGAAGAGACAGGCTTGGAACCGGGCAATCAAGACAGGTGGCTACGTTAGACCGCGACATAGCAATCAACCGCTACGCTGGGTCAGTTCCGGTCCTGCTCCGGCTCCGCCCAAACACGTGGCCCATCTTCATCCCAGTCAACATGAATCACACTTGGATTGCAGCAAACCGGACAATCCTCAACATAACTCTGTGACCGACCTGCACCTGGATCGAGCGGAATGATTATTTCCTCACCACAGCTGTCGCAGATGTATTCACCATCCTGATCCATGACGTTTCCGGAGCTTGAGTTGAATTAGTTGGCAGTGGTGTTCATCACGTCAAACACGACCTTAAAAGCGGAGGGGTCCACGGCCATTTCAAAAGCTTTCGCTGCTTCCTCCAAGGCAAATCGATGTGTGACCAACCCCGACAAATCGAATCGATCAGCTTGCAGCAGTTCGATGGCCAAATCAAACGGACCGCATCGGGAACCGACAACACTGATTTCATCAATCACTACAGGCGCCAGAGAAATCACATGGTCCGCGGCAACCGTGGTTTTCATGACGATTGTGCCCCGTGGCTTCACCAATTGTAAGGCCAGTGGTAACCCCGTCACGGATCCAGTGCAGTCAACGACCAAATCAAAATCCTTCTCGCGAATCAGGTCATTTAAGTGAATCGTCTCGATACCGAACTTTCGAAACCTGGCAAGCTTCAGCTCGTGTTTTCCCACTACCTTAATGTTTTTTACACTTTGAGAGATCGCTTGGGCGCACAAGTTTGCCAGTCTCCCATCTCCTAACACGATAGCATTTTGCACACTCGAGATTTCTATCTGCTGCTGGATCTGTAGAGCGGCTGCCAAAGGTTCAATAAGAACAGCCTGATCATCACTAATCGAATCAGGAACAATGTGCATGCTTGTTTGCGGAATCGCGACCTGATCAGCGAAGGCACCATCATGCCGATGGATCCCAACAACAGTGCGATCAACGCAGTGATTGCCCAACCCGGACAGACAACGAGGACACTTACGGCAGTTGCAGTTGATCTCCCCGACAACGCGTGCCCCCGCGAGGGGTCCGGAGGTGGCAATGCCGACAAATTCGTGTCCGAGAACACCTGAAAATCCCATGTATCCCTTGGCAAGTTGCAGATCCGTCTCGCAAATGCCTGCTGCGATCACATCAACAATCACCTCTCCAGAGAGGGGAACGGGTGATTGATAATCGGGGTGAAATTGGATGCCATTCTGATCAAGGCAGATTGCTCTCAATTTTCGGCTCCTCTGGGAGTGAATGCGGTGTGGAACTAGGGCCAGCAGTCGTATAATCCGCACTGCAGCGAGCCCCTTCGATTGACTTTCGACTGGATTTTAGCGTGATGGCCGACAAGACGGACCCGACAACCCTACTAGCGACCTTTGGTTTGAGCGAATTTCGCCCCGGTCAGCGAGAGGTGATAGATGCCGTTGCGGCCGGTGAGGACGTCATGTGCGTCATGCCTACTGGCGGCGGAAAGAGCCTCTGCTATCAGTTGCCAAGCCTTTCCAAAAAAGGCACTACAATCGTCGTTTCGCCGCTGATCGCGTTAATGAAGGATCAAGTCGACACTCTTCAGAAGCTGGGAATCCGGGCAAGTTTAATCAATAGCAGTCTGTCTGCGATGGAACAGACAGAGGTTCTCGATGAGATGGCACGAGGCGACCTAAATCTGGTCTACGTTGCTCCCGAAAGACTACGCAACAGTCGATTTCTTGATGCAATCTCCAACGTCAACATCAATCTGCTTGCGATTGACGAAGCCCATTGTGTTAGTGAGTGGGGTCATGATTTTCGTCCTGACTACTCGCGTCTGGGTAAATTCCGTGAACGCTATCTGAAAGACGTACAGACAATCGCCTTAACGGCCACGGCGACACCCATGGTCAGGACAGACATTTCAGACATTCTGAGACTAAAAACACCTCAGGTGTTTGTTACCGGATTCGCCAGAACCAATCTTCGCTTCAGTGTAACTCATGCGAAATCGGATCGTGAGAAAGACGAAGAACTGACACGCTACATCAGCTCACAAACAGGATCGGGCATCATCTACGCCGCAACCCGCAAACGATGTGAAGAATTGGCTCAGTGGTTGCCCGAGAAGACACGACGATCGATCGGAGCCTACCATGCCGGTCTTGAACCGGGCCAGAGGCAGCGTGTCCAAGACGATTTCATGTCTGGCAAACTGTCAGCGATCGTGGCGACCAATGCGTTTGGTATGGGTATCGACAAATCCGATATCCGCTTCGTAGTTCACTACAACATCCCCGGCAGTCTGGAAGCTTACTATCAAGAAGCAGGACGCGCTGGTCGAGATGGACAAACCAGTGAATGCAGATTGATGTTTTCTTACAGCGATCGCTACATTCAGGAATTCTTTATTGAAAACCGTTATCCACAACGTCAAACGGTCAAGAGCGTCTACGAATTCCTGCTGACTCGAGAAGAAGATCCGATCGAACTGACACTCGAACAAATCCGCGAAGAAATCGGAGTGAAAGAGGGCACCGAAGCGATTGGAACGGCTCAGACACTGTTGGCCAAAGCTGGTGTTCTGCGACGACTAGACAGCGCTTCAAATCACGCGATTGTCCGAATCGAAAGTGATGCCCCAACGCTACTCGACTTTCTGCCAAAAGAGGCAAAGATCCGGCGTAAAGTAATGCTTGCTATCGAGCGAATGGTAGGAAGACAGCGGGGGGAAGACATCTATATAAGATTGCCACGGTTGGCTGACATGGCGGGTGTCGATCGCGAGCAACTTAAACGGACCCTTCGCGAATTGAATCGGCTCCGATCATTCGATTACATTCCACCATTTCGAGGACGCGCGGTTCATTTGGTGCAGCAGGACCTCACCTTTGAACAACTTGACATCGACTTTGAAGACCTCAATGCACGCAAACGTGCTGAATTTGAAAAGCTGGAAGCCGTCATCAAATTCGCACGAACATCAGGATGCCGACAACGTGTAATTCTGCAATATTTTGGTGAGGCTGGGGCAGCGAATTGTGGGCTTTGCGATCGTTGCCACCCCAACGATGGCTCAGTGGGAAGATCCTCGGATATTTCCATTGCGAGTGAGATCGAAGGTGTCGATTCCAATGCACTTTTAAGAGGCATTCAGGTTATTCTCAGCGGCGTCACCCGCATGCATGGTCGCTTTGGAAAAAACATGGTGGCGCAAATGTTATGCGGATCAAAAAACAAAAAGCTGCAACAATGGAAACTTCACCAACTGAGCACCTACGGTCTTCTCTCCGGTCTGCGTCAAAACGAAGTAGTCGGTGTCATGGATGCTCTGATCGAAACTGGACTGCTTCAACAAAAAGAAGTGGATGAACGACGTCCCACCCTGCACATGACAGAAGAAGGTCGTCGCGTCATGCGTTCCGAGTCACCGCTACCAACAGGCCTGCAACTGCCTCTGCCACTTGCAAAACGGCTTGCCAAGGCAACGGGAAAGATCGAAGCAGCCGACGTACAATCCGATTCAGCGCAATCAGGTTCAGATGGCGAGAGTGGTGAAGCTGAAAGTACGCAGACTTCGGAAATTGCGGAAAAGTTAAAGCGTTGGCGTCGAAAGAACTCGGCCGCTTTGGGAACTGTCTCTTATACACATCTCCGAGCCCACGAGACCGAGGCTGATCTCG
>CAJXTM010000004.1 GCA_913061385.1 uncultured Rhodopirellula sp.
CGAGATCAGCCTCGGTCTCGTGGGCTCGGAGATGTGTATAAGAGACAGGTTCAGTTAGGTGTGCCCGGGCGAACGAATTGCAGAGTAGGGATGGCGTTCCCCGAAGCACTCCGGTGGGTCATCAGACCTTTTGCAAGGAATGCTGCATTAATTGGAATCATTAGACAAGTTTGATCTTTGAACAAATAGGAGAATCGGTGATTTGTTGCGGTTGGAATGGGTTTTTTCGCTGAACGATTTTCCTTGAGGAGAGGATTTTCATGGATGACAAACCCAGTGAAAGTGTGGATGCCGTAGTAGAAATACCAATCGATAAGTGAAGTTGCCGAGTGCGGTGCTGAATTCTCAGGTTTGCCGACGGGGGGGGGGATCCGGACAACACTTGTATTGACCACTACCTCTGTTTAGGCTTTGCGGTTGCGAGGGGATGAGTTGCTGCTGTTTCTAGACGTTTGAATGCACTTGGGGGTGTACCTTGGGAATTAAGAAGGTTTCGTCCGCACGTAACATGCATCTGAAGAATCTCAGGTATCTCAGGAATTGTAAGCGTCGGTTGCTTGTCGAGACGCTGGACGCGAGATGCTTGCTTGCCGGTGACTTTGGTCTCGTTGACGCAGATGCGCCGCTGGCAACGAAGCCCGATGTGAATCGCGACGGTGTTGTATCGCCGGTCGACGTCTTGCAAGTGATTAACGTTTTGGGCTCCCAGTCAGTTTTGGGCTCCCAGTCATATGTTCACGACAATCCACGGACAGATGCAGATCAAGACGGGGAAGTCACCGTCCAAGATGTTGACACTGTTTTTAGTTCATTAGGTCAACAATCCGATTCGCGAACGGGAACGCTCAGCAACGCAGGTTTCGAGCTTAACGCAGGGTTGGCCCCGCGATTGTCCGTTGGTTCCACTGCCGGGAGTATTTCACCCGTTGGCCACAATCTGAGCGGTGGCCTTTCGGGTAGCTCTCTGGGTACAGGTAGCTCTCTGGGTACAGGTAGCTCTCTGGGTACAGGTAGCTCTTCGAACACAGGCGGGGCTTTGAATCCAGGGGGCTTCACAGGTGGGCCGCCCAGCACGCTGGACTGCATGACGGTTGAGGACGCGTTGCCTGAAGGCTGTGATTGGGAGCCGCCTCAAACGGGTAGCATTGGCGACTTTGCCTGGTACGACCAGGATGGTGATGGGCTACAAGACGGTGACGAGAACGGCTTGCCGGGCGTGCATGTTCAGCTTGCTGAGTGGCAAGGCAATCAGTGGATTCCCTATGCCGACACGTTCACTGATGCAGACGGCCACTATCATTTTGAAGATCTGAATCCAGGCGGGTATTCGGTGTCGTTTATCGCCCCGATTGATTTTGCGTTTTCGCCAAGGGGGGCTGGTTATGATGACAAGATTGATAGCGATGCAGGTCAGTACACGTTGTTTCTCAACGAGCGAGACGAACGCAAGGACATTGATGCGGGATTCATCCAGTCATTCTCGGTAGACATTGATACGGATAGTGATAACTCCGGTCGACTGGAGCGATCGATTCTGGAAGACAAGCTTGAGCTGGAATCGCCGGGGAACATCCTGCTTTTGAATCGTGATGACGATAACGCTGATGGAATACCTGACTACGAAAATCAGTTTGATCCCAATCATGACTTTTTTAATTTTCAGGACGACGATCTGGAAGAGGTGTCGTTGTCATTTGGTTCCAGTACAACCAGCTTGGATGGATATGGACTGGAGTTGAGTGGAACTGAGGCGTCCAGTATCGAAGTTTATGGTTCGCCCCTGAAGCATTTTGTGGGGACAAGTTTTACGATCGGCAGTGACGATGTGCCGTCCAGTGTGTGGGTCGAGGGAGTCGAGGCAGGAGTCGCAACCTTGACTTGGACATTATTCCAGCCCGATGGCGAACCCGTTGCATCCGATGCCGTGTTGCTCACGGTGGTGGACGGTGATCTTTCGGCTCATCGTCAGCAGACCCCCGTGTTTCGCGACTACATCATTTCACCTGAAGTCGAAGATGTCGAAGCGATTGGCATCCGTATCAACGGTGATGACGACGATGGTGACGGCGTGGCTGATGGCATGCAAAGAACTGCTGTGTCCAGTGAAGATGATTTGATGCAATTGGATACCGTTGTGTTTTCCGGTGGTCCTGGTGTTGAGTGGGTGATTGAACGCTCAAACACCCATCTTTCCGTTTGGGATGGCCCGGACAGGAATGGACCGGTTCTGGAAACCAATTTCGGACATCCAAGCAATGGGACACCACCGAATGATGCTTTGATTTTTAATGACGACGACATCAGTCGCCAAAGCACACAGTTGTGGGTCGAGTCACCGCACTTGCCTGGCGGATTATCAACCATCTCGCTTTACGCCCGCGCAACCAATACTGGGAAAGGAAGAGTGGTTGCGGATGCCGTTAGCTACAAGCCGTTTGAAAGTATCACGATTACCTGGATGGGCGAATTCGCTGTCCCGATGGATCCTGCTGATCAATATGATGACGGCAACAAAGATGGCATCATGGAGTGGGCTATCAATCAGTACCACGATGGCTATGACATCTATGCGTTTGATGAATCGGATTTGTATGATTTGGAATTCGACAGCATTGGGCCAGCATATGCGGAAATCAAAAATGCGATCAACAACCGTGGTGTGTCCGAGGTTGCCTTAACGGGTTACAGCCATGGTGGTGGCGTTGCCTATCACATGGGATGGCACTTAACATCCACAGATGCGGTGGAAGTGACGGATCTTGATGGTGAGGTCTACACGGTACCGCGTGAACCCGCACCTGGCATCGAAAAACCGTTTGAGATTGTGTTCACGGGATACATTGACGCTGTACGGCAAGACGGGTTTTGGCCTACTTCCTGGAAAGCAGAGACGAGGTTGCCGCCAGGTTCGCAATATCACGTCAATCAATACCAGGCTCATTTTGCACTACCTACCTTTTGGATAGGTGGGGCTCCGACCGTCAACCAGACGGAAACGCCAGCGATCATTCATAACTTTGATCGTACTGATTTGGGAGCCACGCATCAGTGGATCGATGATGAGCAGATCGTGCTTGATTGCCTGGAAGAACATTTTCAAAAACAAGTCAACAAGTGACCCGTGCTGTGGGCCTTGACTTGTACCTTCGCTGAGCAGAGTGAATGCTCGCTCGCTGTCTGCGTGCCCGAAAAAAGCTGTGCAGCGAGTCAATGCGTCATGGCGTAGGTGACGATGTTGATTCCGAGCGGATAAGAGACGCGAACGGAGTACTCTTTGAAGTACTCTGGTGATTCGCCTTCGCGTTCCCAGCCATCGCCGATGTCGTTGTTGTGGCATAGCAGTGACATCAGGCGGTTTGAGTCGTCAAAGAAACCCCAGAAGTGCGGAGCCTCATCGCCTTCTGGATCACCGTGCCAGTATTCGAACGTCTGACCACGTTGCCATGCGCGAATACTGGGGACTTGTGGTACGCCTTTGAGGTCGTAAACGAGATGAAAGATTTCGTGTTCTGGCCCAAGTTCCCTGGGCTCGCGATCCGGAAACACTCGTTTCATTTCCGAGTATACGTGCCGCCAACCACCCGGTGCCCAAAAGTCGTCCGCCATCATGAATCCACCGTTAAGCAGGTAGTTTCGTAATGCTTCTGCGTCTTGCCGGCTTAGAACCATCTCGTTCACGTTCGACATGAAAATGAAAGGATAGTCGCACAGATCGGGATCAGTGAATCGGAGCACCTTGCCGTTAGGATCCACTTTCATTGACGTCAGTTCCTGTAATCGCGCAGAAAAATTCCAGTCGCAGTCAGGGAAGTCATTGTCCCATTGTCGCCCCGGACGGTATTGCAAGGAATCGTATTGAATCCGTGCGAAGGTAAAGACATCCTCTTCAAAACCTTTGTCGAGTGTCCACGTAGGGTAGTCGTTGCGTTTGGCAACCGGGCCACGCCCACCCATGAACCCACGCTGGAATTGCGCAGCACTGATCACTGCAAACAGTGAGAATGAAATTCCGAGGACGCTCAGGAATGCTTTGTGTCTTATCAAGAGGAACCTGACATTTTAGGCTTGGGGTGCTCTTTGCGCAATGTCCAGTGAAGGCCAATCGCTGGTAGCAGCAAGAATATGAATACTAAGATTTTCATGTCCACAAGAACGCGAAACGTCATAGCATTGTAAGTCAATCGATCCATCGGGATGATGGCATTGTGGAGAGGAGAAATCTGATCAGTCATGAATACGATTGGCAGGCTCAGGGTGAGGAGTGCAAAGCCCAGCAAACTGGCGCGGTACAGGGATTTGACGATAATCCAAAGTGTGTCGTATTGTTTATCCTCAATCCTGCTCATGATTTTACCAAGGGAATATTGGAAGCGGAAAACAGATTCATTACTTTGCTGGGTCTTGCATTTCTTTCAGTGTTAGGCGTTGGTCGTTGTTGGCGTCTCTTGATCGAAACATCTTCGTCAGAGCGGACACATTGCGATTGGTGGGATCACCAATGAATTCTTTCAGCGTGACGAAACCATCCTGATTTTGGTCACGCCGTTGGAATAGTTTGACGGGGTCCCGCTGAGTCCGGTTGTTCTTTCGCATCGCATCCTTCGGATTCCCCAAACGCTGCGGACCGGCTTTGCGGGGGGACTGAGCAGAGCTGGATGTTTTTGCTGCGACTGGGGCAACTGTCGGACCACCCGGTGTCACGACTGCTGCTGGATAGGGTGTCGCGACTGGGTTTTCGTAAGGGATCAGATAACGAGGGTCCGGTTTGACGTCTGCAGAAGCACCGCCGAGTGCACTGACCATGTTTTTGCCGCGTTTCTCCGGATCATAGCGGGCTGCTGCCGGTAGTGAGTCGACCCACTTATCGAGCTTCTCTGTTAGTGTCTTAACAAGCTTTGGCTTCTGGTAGGCCAGGTTCGTCAGTTCGGCGGGATCTTCTGCGATATTGAACAGTACGGTTGTGTCATCTTTTCGCCACAGTTTCCAGTCACCTTCACGGACTGCCTGCCCGGTGTAGAAGTCCCAGTACATGGGTTGGCTGCGGCTAAGCTTGGCGGTACCACCAGTCAAGCGAGGCATCAAATCAATGCCATCGAATTCGGGAGGGATCTGGCCTCCGCCCAAGCCAACGGTGGTCGCAGTGAAGTCAAGTGTTGTGACCATTTCATCGATCACTTGGCCAGGCTGTATTTTCCCTTTCCAGTAAGCAAACATGGGGACGCGGATACCGCCTTCATGCAACCAGCCTTTCATGCCTCGCATAGGGACGTTGTTGGATCCGTTCCAGCTGCCAATGGGGCTGTTGTGGGTTTGCTTTCCCGGTGCGCCATTGTCCCCGGCAAAGAGGATCAATGTGTTTTCCTCAATCCCATTCTTTCGCAGGGTTTGAACGAGACCACCGACGGCATCATCCATTGCTTTGAGTAATGCCAAACCCTGCCGCCGGATATCGTTCTGCGCGTCGTTGTAGTGTGGGTAAGTCTGTTTCGGAAAGTCTTGATAATACGGGTCGCTTTTCCTGATCATTGGCACGTGTGGTCCGTAGATGGGGAAATACAGAAAGAACGGCTTGGTTTTGTTGCGAGTGACGAAAGCCTCGGCAAACTTGCCCTGCAGGATGACTCGATTTTGCAGCTCTTTCGGCCACGTTGACTTTTTTTGGTGGGGAACCAAGTTGCCTTTGAGATCAAGGTTGGTGCTTCCCGCTGTCATCGCACCCACCCAGTACTCGTCAAAGCCGCGACTGCGAGGATCGTACTGTTTGGTTGGGTCATCATTGGGGCCGCAATGCCATTTTCCAGAGAAACCAGTGACGTAGCCGAGTGCCTTCATGCGATCTGCGATCGTGAGCAGTGGCTTGCCAGCCATGTCCGTTCTTTCGGGGTACACTCGCGGCAGGGTGCCGATACCTGCACCTGCATCCATTTTGTTGTCTGCGAATCCAAACTCGTTTTGAATGCGACCGGCCATCAAGCCACAGCGTGATGGACGACATTGCGGTGCAGAACTGTAGCCAGCCCTCATCAAAGCACCGCCCTTGGCCAAAGTATCCATGTTGGGAGTGTCGACATTGCCGTCGATCCCGTGAATGCCAAGGTCTGTGTAGCCATGATCATCTGAATAAATGATGATGACATTGGGTTTGGTGGCTACTTTTTTACCACTGGCAACTGGTGAAAACGAGACGATTAATGCTGCCGTTATGCATGCTAGAAAAAAACGATTCACTCGGTTTCTCGCTCTTTGGTTCACTGAGATATTGTTGGCCGCTCGTTCGGACAACCATTGTGGTTAGTAGGGCTGGACTCCTTATGCGTGGAAATCCAATGCCTCGTCTCACCTGCGTCTGGGGCCCGACACGCCGTCAAGTGTGGCACCGTTTCACTCTCCAGCTTTTCTGATTTGGGGAGCGCAGTATCAATACGTGGTGCATTGTAACTGTTGCATTCGCTGCACAAGTTCACGCTACCGTTTACCGCAGAATCTGACAGGAAAAATTAAAATGGGTGGAGGCAAAATGGTACTGGCGGTTACATTACTCGGAACGCGGTGGTTGAGGCTCGGTTCGAGACGTATAATTTTGGCTGGCGATTTTGGCTGGCGATTTTGGCTGGCGATTTTGGCTGGCGATTTTGCTGAGCGAAAGATGAGCGAGATGAATTAAACTAGGTGGAAGCGTCAATTGAGGTTAACGCGTCCAGCGAGGTTAACGCTACTACCTGCATTACCCCCGCGAGGTTTTCGAATGAGTCGAAGTCTGAAGATGAACACTTCTGTATCGTTTTGTATGGTCGTTTTGATTGCTATACCCTGTTTCGCAGGCGATGAACTCGCAGAAGCATTGGTTGACGATTTCAGCGATGCAAAATTCATCGGACGGCAGGCCGAACGTGGGGCATGGAAGTTTCAAGATGGAATGGCAAGCTGTGTGGCTGACCCTGTTTTGTACAAGCAGTTTAAGAATCACGGACCGATTCTAAAGTGGCCTCGGGAATTCGTGGGAGCCAAAATTCAGTTTGAAATGAAGGCCAAGGATTGTCAACGCGTTGTATTGACACTTAATGGTGACGGTCACATCTTTCGAGTCACGCTGGCCGACGAACGCCCCGATGCACCCGCGGGCATGTCAAAGGTTCCTACTCGCCTGATTGCGTGGGCTAACAAGTCTTCAAAGCAAAACAAGGGAGACACGATCAAGCCCAAGGGAATGCCCGACCTGTCCGTGGTCAATGATGAGTGGGTGACAGTCAAGCTTGCTGTGAAAGGAACGCAGGCCGTGGTAGGCATTGGCGATTTTCAAACTGCAATCAGTCATGCAGCACTCGCTCGTGAAAAGAGCATGGTCATGCTTACTTTCGCTCATGGTGAGATTTCAGTTCGTAATTTTACTTTCTCACCTGCTTATGGTCCGGTTCCCAAGTCTGTAACGCCAGCGAAACGCTAAACCAAGTTGAGGTCAGCCAGCTTTCTGGCTGGAACGATATTTCCGCGGAGGTTGATTCGCGTCTTACGGGCAGTTTGGATTTTCCACGACAATCATTCCACAACATTCAGGGTTTGATGTCCTCGCTAGAGTTCATGCTCGTAATAAACAGTGTGTACGATGGCAGCCATTGTTTTAAAAAGCACAGCACTCCTGCTGGCCAAGGGATGGCGGGGGCGAAGCATGATTTCGAGTTGGCAAATGTCGTAAAGCTTATTTACGAAATCGCATGTCGGTGACGTTCAGGAAAAATACTGCAAAAGTGTTGGCAGTGATCAATCGCAAAAAAATTGGGAGAAGTGTCGTGAAAAGAATGTTGGTTACCTCGGCGGCATTGTTTTTTGTAATGTTTATCGCTGCTGCTTCCTCTGTGCTGGGTCAGGAGGCCAACGTCACCGAGAAGCAAAGGAGTAAGCTTATCAAGCGCTTCCCGAAATCCGACGCCAACAAAGACGGCAAGCTGGATGACGAGGAGTTGCTCGCATTGCGAGACTTCTTGCAGAACAGACGCAGAAAAGCGGATTCTGCGCCGGCTGAAAATGGTAAGTCGCAGGCCGCTGCTGATCCTTGGAGGACGGCAGGATTCAAGCAGGTGAACACGATGGGCGGTGGCGAAGCGGCGCTTCCTGAGAACGGGAAGTTTCGCGTTTTTGTCTTGATGGGACAATCCAACATGCACGGCACCGCTCGCGCAAATGAGTTAAAGCCTCCTCATACAAAAAAGCATGAGCGGATTCGAATTTGGGCAAACGGAAGATGGGAGTACTTTGTACCGACGCAACGATTCGGTCCGGGGGTTTCGTTCGCTCATCAGCTTGCCCAGTTCTGGCCAGAAGACACCATTGGTATCATCAAAATCTCAATTGGTGGTACGGGGATTCGCAGTTTTGAAAAGGATTGGTCCCGGGAGCGGGCAAGTCTTACTTTTGATGGCGAGAAGGGATCGCTCTACACGGATCTGATGAATGCAGTGACCGAAGCCAGGAAAATCTCGCGGCCAGAGTTTTGCGGTTTCTTTTGGAAGCAGGGAGGTGCTGATGGCACGAAAAAGGTTCTCGCAAACGAATACTATGAAACTTTCAAGCAGTTGATCTCAGATGTGCGTTCGGATCTGGGCGTGCCGGATTTACCTGTGTTTGTGCCTGGCTACACAACTGACGACGGACTCATCAAGGCATTTACCGCCAAGCTGAGTGATAAAGACCGTGCCAAAATCAAGGAGTTGCAGGGGAAGGACGCAGCGGGAGAAAATCAACGAGTTGAGGTGTTATTGAAGTTCCTCAATGATGCGAGCCTTGCAAAGCTCAGGCAGCTTTTCGGGAAACGGCCCTATATCGCGGGGGTTGTCGCTGCTCAGAATCGTGCAGGTCGCGAAATTTCTGACGTCACGACTCTGTATCCTGGCCAATTGCCCAAAGGGGCCGATGGAACACACTACACCGCGGAGGGTTACATCACGCTGGGAAAAATCACGGCAACTGCCGTTCAAGATTATTTTCAAGCAAAAAAGTAACGCATTGATAGGCGAGTGGATTCAAGTGAAGGCCGAGCTGAGCTAGCAGCATTTTGTCGTGAATTACTATGGGGTTTCTGAAGTTAGCAATTCCAGTTCAGCAAAAACAGGACGGTGGTCTGATGCCAGGGATTCCGCGATGACCTTGGTGCTCAGCAGGCGGAAACGGCTAGCCTTTCGAAAGAAAATGTAGTCGATGCGCGACTTTGGAGCGGGTGCAGGTGAGGATGCCACCGGCACATCTTCGATGGCACATGTCCATTTTGAGAGCAGGATCTTGACGGGTTCTGCTTTCGGTTTGGCGTTCATGTCTCCTGCTAAAATTGTTGGCACCGAATCTTCGTCTCCCGCGAACAGCCGATTGATTGCTTTGGCTTCCGCAACGCGATCTTCAGCAACGTTGTGCTGGAAATGGGTGCTGATGAAACGCAGGTGCTGGTTGTCAGCTATACGAACGGTCAAGGCGATCGCACCACGTGGATATGTCGTTCTTTGAGGTGTGCTCTCTGTGTAAGGCAAGGGTTGGATGAGCACATCGAGTATCTCGTGACGCGTCAAAATTGCGTTGCCAAAAAGTCCACCTTCGTAGTGCTGTGTCGGCCCAAAGCGAACAGCCATGCCAGTGAGTTCTGCAAGTCGCCGAGCTTGATGCACTTGTCCTGAACGCTTCACTCCCACATCGACTTCCTGCAATGCAACGAAATCAGGACGCGACTGTTTGATCACTTTCGCCAAACGTTCCACATCATAGATCCCATCCGTACCCAAGCCGTAGTGAATGTTGTAGCAGAGTACGCGGATTGTTTCGTCAGCCTTGCAATGGTCAACAGTTAAGCTGATCGCGATCATTGATAATGCAAGACTAAACGTGTTGCGGAGGGAAATCATGTCTTTGGTTCAAATTGTGAGAAGGGCAAGTTTCGATTGGGCTTGATCGTCAGGAAACAGTTCGCGTGCGTTGGCAAATCTCGTGGGCGATTCTGTGGCGTCACCTTTGAATGTCATGAGCAACCATGAGCAAATGTTTGTGTGCACGGGATCAGCGAGTCTTCAACCTTGCTGAGTCGGGCGTGTCATTGGAAAAGTTCGGTGCTAGTACCTCGAAGAAGATACAAGCTACCGTTGAGAAGAGATCGTACTCGCCCGGTGAACATGTGGGGGCGTGCTGTGGTAATGGCGCGGAAGAATCAGGGTCTGCAGCAAGGGGAATCATGCGTTATTGAGTTGTCTGGAATCGGTTTTCGTTGGGAACTGCCGCTTTATCCGACTCGTGAATGTTCATGCTTGCGAATCCGCGAATCAAGGACTGGTGCAAATGAAAATGGACGCACGTGTGTAGAAGTTCACAACAACTAAGCGAACAAGTCTAACCGGCGGCGTCGGTGCATGTCCAATCCTGCTGATCACATTACCTAACTCAATTCAAAGTCGCCGGCATGCTTACGACCCTCCTTTGCATGCTCCGATGCCCTAACCAGCACGTACCAATCTGCTTGGGCACGCGCTGGTTGATATGCACACAAATGAGTATCAGTTCAATCAGTCACCGATCCATCCGCCATCGAACAGGGCGTTTGCATCAAGCAGGCCGGTGTTGCCAAGTGCGGTACCCTGTTTGCCATTGAATCCGACGTACACAGTGCCGCCAGCGGGGATGCATTTCGCCCACCCGTTTCCGGTCACGTTATGCTCGTAGAGACCATTGCCCAAGTCGGTGGTCTCAACTCGACAACCCCACGGCGTACCAGGAATGGTGTGAGTGCTGAGGAAGCGAAAACTCCAGTCCTCAATCTTGGCATCGGTTTCATTGTTCACAGCGAGGGCCGCAGTAAAGCCCCCCCACCACAACTCACCATCAACGTCCACTGAAACACGGTCTGAAGTGCCCGAGGGTGTATCGCCTGACGTATCGGTTGACGGGGAATTCGTCGTGTCAAAGTCATCAATCCACCCGCCATCAAACAGGCTGGCTGCATCGATTTTTCCTGAATGGCCAAGGGGCAGCCCTTGGCTTCCATTGAAACTGATGTACATGGTTTCACCCGCAGGTATGGACTGGCCCCATTCATAGCCAAAGACGCGATGTTCGTAGAGACCACCGCCCAGATCGATCGTCTCAACCGTGCAGCCCCATTGGTCCTGCGAGATGAGGTGGGAACTAAGAAAACGGAATTCCCATTGGTCCAAGCGAGTGTCTGCTTCGTTACGCACGGCAATGATCGCAGTGAACCCTCCCCACCACAGGTCCCCATCAACTTCTACCGAGATGTGATCGACGTAGTAGGTCGTTGAGTCGTCGATGGGTGGTGTATCAGGATTTCCATCGTTGGCTGGATCTTCTGGATCATCGCCGACGCTCGGGGGATCTCCCAGATCATCCAGATGATTAGCGAGAGGGTCACCGAGTACAACCATGCTTTGGAAGTATTCAAGCACGCGGGCCTCGGTGACCTCCAACGCTGGCCACTGCGGCCAGTCCCATGTGTCATTCATGAAGGGTTGCATTTGGTCATGACTGAGAACCGTGAGATGGTTGACGTCGTGGGCGATGGCAACGCCTTCGATTGAAAGCATTCCATGCCCCCGATCATGCATCCAGCCTGCGTAGTGTGGTTCCATCTTAAGCGTGTTGATGAACGTTTCTTCGTAACCATTTGCGATCAGGTAATCCGCGAAGCCTTCGTGGCCATACTGAACAACCATGGTCATGACATCATCAGCATCACCCAAGCGTGCCGTCCGCGAAATGTCCGCAACGACTTGTGGGTCAAAGGTGCTGTCGGCCATCCAGCCAACCTTCGCGCCTTGCATCGCGTACCAGATGCCGACTCCTTGTTGGTCGTTGCCCCACGCTTGCGCATTGTTGGTCAGGCCATTTGCGAACGCCCATGCTCCAACCTCGTCGATGGTGGCAGGTGCGAGTCCCACGAAATGTCGTAATTGATTGTAGGCAAGCACTGCTTCGGTGGTGATCGCCGTCCTGCCACCGACGAGACCATCATGCCCCGTGTGGTTGCTTCCGTTGGACATGCCTAAGTCTGCTAGGTCAGTGAAATCACTGTCCATCGCTGGATGGTGGTTGTTCTGTGCTGAAGCTGTCTGCCATCCGATGAATGAGGCTAACATGAAGGCCACTAAATAGTGGCTCTTGTGATAAGCGTACAACATGGAATTCTCCAGAAGTTGTTTAGGTGAATAGTGTTTTGAGAAGAGGTGTTTGGAGTAGCACTCGAAGAGTGAAATGAGGATTGGGATGAAACGATAAGCCAGCAGCGTTTATCTCTCGTCCGTACGATTTTCCGCAGGTCGGTCGACACCGAGGGCATTTCGCTGAATAGCGAAAAAGATAAAGAGACAACCACGACTCAAAACGCTTCAGTTTTCCCTGATAGAAAGTTGTATGCAGGCTTGTGTATCGCCTGCGTGTGTGAAAATGCGTGATCCTACGGGTAATCTCCGTCGAGGGTGCCGCTCATCCTTTTTTTCTTCTGCTTGTCGGATAGACAGCAGTGACGCCGGTTAAAGCAAGTCGAGTGAACGAGTGACGTGTGGACGTGCGGAAGAAGTGTCTTCAGACGCTTGTTTTGCCGGAAGTAGTTCCAGGTTGTGCTTGCATCTGATGGGCCGATCACACCATCAACGCTGTCGTTTCTTTGTTCGTTGACGAATGCCGTTGCCGTGCAGGCTGAGTCATGGTGTTTTCTGGGGGCAACACTGATGGCACCTTGAAACCAAGGTACTTCGCGTTGATGCTCAGGCAGGTGCTTGCTAACGCTTTTTGCGCTGGCATTGGTGAGTTGGCGACATTTTGAAATGCTAGTCTTGTCATGCTCGCGGTAGTGGAACACGAGAGCAGAAAACCAATGCGAGGCATTTGGCCCATTCGATGGATTACTAGGCAAATCTTCCTTGTTCATCCCGTTATTATGATGCCTGAAACCACGTCTATTGGAAGATTGCGGAATGACGCACTGCGGTTTTTCGGGTAGTGTTACAACCGCCCCAGAAAAAAAAACTGCCTGCGGCTGGCTAAGGGTGGAGTCCGCGTCAACGCATTACTGTTCCATCAGGCGATTGGCAGCTGTTGCCCCTATTAAGAGTTCAGGAGCTTGGATGAGAATGGTCGAACGAAAAAGAATCTCTGACGGACGCTGCTTGTGAACACTCTTTGTAAAACCATTTGTAGAATCAGCGGTGCCGAATCGGTCGAGCTTGGTGAGGTGATTCAGAGTTTGTGGAGTGGTTACGGGGTAATTCAGCGTGCTGATTTGTACGGTGTGGAACGCCGGAGCGTTGGGGATTCTGTTCCGGTGGTCATCAAGCACATTGATATTTCTCATGCCCGTGCCAACCCAAGAGGATGGGCGAGCGATATTTCGCATCAGCGTAAAGTTCGTTCTTACCAGGTAGAGAAAACGTTTTACGAGCTATTTTCTGAGCAATGCGAACAAGAATGCCAGGTTCCTGAATTGATCGCCGCTGATGAGATAGAAGATGAAGGTGGCTGGGTGATCGTATTGACGGACTTGAATTTTCTGGGTTTCGATAGCAGGAAGAATCATGTCGACCAGCAGGATATTCACGCGTGTCTTTCCTGGCTTGCAAATTTCCATGCCACATTCATGGGCAATGCAGCGACCCGATTATGGCCCGTGGGTACGTACTGGCATTTGGAAACGCGTCCTGATGAACTTGCGGCGATGTCTGATGGTGCCCTCAAAAATTCTGCGGGCTTGATTGATCGACGTTTGAATGAGGCGACCTACCAAAGTCTGGTGCACGGCGATGCCAAAGTTGCGAACTTTTGCTTTTCCAAAAGGGATCCGTCCTGCGTAGCAGCCGTTGACTTTCAGTATGTGGGGCGCGGCTGCGGTATGAAAGATGTTGCCTACTTCATCAGTAGTTGCCTAAGTGAGCAGGCAGCAGTTCGTCAGCAGGATTCTTTGCTGAGTTTCTACTTTGGAAAACTAAGGTTTGCACTTGCAAAACGTAATTCCGAGATCAATTTCCCTGCTCTTGAGTGCGAATGGCGTGAGCTGTATCCCTACGCGTGGGCCGATTTTTGCCGCTTTCTCGCTGGCTGGTCTCCGGGGCACTGGAAGTTGAATTCCTACAGTGATCAGATCACACAATCTGTGCTCGAAAGATTTGAAAAGAATTGATTTTGACCTTTCGTAATGAGAGTAATTGAGTGGCAGAGTTGGGCCGTTTCAGCGCCTAATAAGAAAACATGCACATGTCTAGCATCGATTGAGCGAGAGTTGCTGTTAGGATGGGCGGTGTTGAGCAAGTTTTTTGATGTTTTCCTTTGGCTTGCAAAGCGCGCTGGACTCCTGGCCAGATAGCGGTCGAAACGCCAACCGCAGAAAACAGGTCAAGGCTGCTCGGGAAAAGAAAACAAAGATATGTTAAGTGGTTGCGAGTAAGCGGCACCCATCTTTGGTAACACTATCGTGAATGGTGTGATTCTGGTCGTCACACACCGTGCGATTTGTGCATTCAACGACAGCGTCAGCTAAGTTGTAAATTGGTCATGCCTGCAGAGTGCCGATGGTTATGAGTAGGTTGTGAAGTTTTGATACAACTGCGGGAGTGTCGTGGGTTGCCAGAAAGTGAGTCGCAGGGTGGTTGGTTGCCTGTTTCTTGTCGTCTTGTCGTCTTGTCGTCTTGTCGTCTTGTCGTCTTGTCGTCGCTATCGAGTCAAAGCGAACGAATCAAACCGCGGACCCAAGTGTTGCATGACCTGCGAGGGCGACCCTCAATGCGGCATCGTTATCCCCGCACACCTGGAACGGATCTGCTGAAGGGGCGACCGTGTTTATTTGACGTTGGGCTTGGTTCCCAGTTGCTGCGTACCAAAGTTACATCGTGGGAATTGGTCGGTGTCGTATTCGGACAGCAGGCCGTGGTCTCTAGTCTTCAGTGAACCCAGTTGCATGCTAGGATCTTTGACGGTCTGGTAGAGTTGCTCGGCATGCTCGTCATAGAATTCAAGACCAGCCTTGCCATCGCTGACGATAACCACTCGGAGGAAGCCTCCGGAAGTTCTTTTCTGAGTGTAAAGCTGCCTGATCGTCGCGTTCGGGTCGGTTGACTTGGGGTCGGTTGACTTGGGGTCGGTTGACTTGGGGTCGGTTGACTTGGGGTCGCCCGGTTTGCGTCCTAGTCGTGAGTTCGAGTCGACCAACGCGCCACAGGAGAATTCCTCGATTCCCAATGAGTGCTTGGCGTGGGACTGCCAGTGCCGGTTTCCGCAGAGTGTGAAGAAGCCTTTCTGATGCAGACCGTGGGATAGGATCCACTTGAAAAACTGAGGCCCCACATGCTGAAAGCCTTTCATGCTTGTGTGATTGTCTCTCTTTCTGGCATCATTTGGGCCGACCATCGGGGTGGGAGAGATTAGCGGCTTGAGCGTTGCGTGGATGGAAAGCAGAGTTCGCTTCAAACAAGTAAGTTGCTTTGGGCCCCAGAGAAACTTGTCGGGGCCATCTTTCATTTGATTGGGGCTAAGGTAGTCTCGTCTCTCGACCAGCCAGATTTACAGATGTTGGTTAACTGGGTAGATGCGATAGGTTTTTGCATCTGGGTTTGTCGGATCGACCACAGGAACCTGTTCCCGAAACGTAGCAATCCCAAGATCATTGCTCGGAGGCCGATCTCCTTCCAGTTTCTTCATTGATTCGAGGGCAGCATTCCGGGCAACTCGCATGCATTTGCCAAATCTTCACTGACCAGCAATAGTAGTGCTGTATCTTATGGGTTTCGTAAAAGTCTGGACGTGGGTGATGCGTCAGATGATCGACCCGCAACAGAATGGATGTCAGCACGCATCCTTCGGGATTTTTCTTCAGGTGCTTGGGCAATAACAATATGAACAAGAATGGATTTTGGCAATTTGCCGTCCTTCTCCTTCCGCTACTGACTTTCTCCCTGTTTTGCGTTGTACCCGCTCATGCGAAGAAAGGTGAAACTGACTGGAGCCTTGGTCCAACCGGTGCGAGAGGCTTGATTGAAGCATGGAAGCACACGGCCGAGGCTCGGAAAATTGTGATCACTCGAGTTGCAAGCCGCTCACCTGCTGAGGGTGTCTTGAAAGTGGGGGATGTGATTGTTGGTGTTGAGGGGCGTGACTTTGGCGGGGATGCACGTATCCAGTTTGCTAACGCGATTATGCGGGCCGAGCGGGAAGAATCTGGTGGTGTTCTCAGCTTGGTATGTGTGCGAGATGGCGTCAGGAAAATGATTGATCTTCGGCTTCCAGTGATGGGAAGTTACAGTGAGACAGCGCCGTACGATTGCCAGAAGTCGCAAAAGATTTTCGAGAGTGGCTGTGAAGTCATTGCAAAGAGGGGTATGAGAAGTGTTTCCATACCCAACAGCATCAACGCACTCGCATTGCTGGCAAGTGGAGAAACACAATATCAACCGCTGTTATCTGATTACGCAAAGAAGGTTGCCAATTATCGGGTGGGGCCAATGGCAACGTGGCATTATGGTTATGCGATCACGTTCCTTGCCGAGTATGCGCTCGCGACTGGCGACCAGTCGATCATGCCAGGGCTCCGGCGTTTATCACTCGAGGCAGCTCACGGACAAAGCAAAGTTGGGACATGGGGGCATCGTTTTGCAATGCCGGATGGTCGGGTGGGGGGCTACGGGTGCATGAATTCTCCCGGAATCCCGTTGACAATCTCTTTGGTTCTGGCTCGCGAGGCTGGTGTAAAAGATCCGACAATGGATCTTGCGATCGTCCGCTCTGCTCGTTTTCTTCGATGGTATGTCGACAAAGGAGCTATCCCTTACGGCGATCACTCACCGTGGCCGGGGCACGAGGACAATGGTAAGTGCTCGATGGCTGCCGTGCTTTTTGATCTTCTCGAAGATCGTGAAGCAGCAGAGTTTTTCGCGAAGATGAGCACCGCTGGTTACGACGAGCGAGAACGCGGGCACACAGGAAACTTCTTCAATATTCTATGGGCCATGCCCGCTGTGTCTCGTTGTGGGCCGCTGGCTACTGCCGCCTATTGGCGCGAACAGGGATGGTATTACGACTTTGCTCGTCAGTTTGATGGCGGTTTCCGTTATCAGGGTTCGCCTGCGGGTGAAGAAGAGCATGGTTCATACAAGAACTGGGATAATACTGGAACTTATTTGCTGACGTACGCTTTGCCGTTGAAGAGCCTTTACCTCACAGGGAAGAAGCGTTGCTCGGTCCCGGCATTGAAACCTGCTGAAGTTGTGCAAGTGATCGCTGCGGGACGAGGTTACTTTTCGAGCAAAGAAAAGGACCGCTATCGTTACAACGCCCGCGCCGAGAATGTTTTGCTGAAGGGCTTGTCCAGTTGGTCACCAGCTGCTCGTAAACGCTCCGCTGGGGAACTTGCGAATCGTCAGGGTGAGGTCCAGGCAACATTGCTAAAACTCGTTGAATCCGATGATCGTTATTCTCGGTACGGGGCGGCTGAGGCGTTGGGTTATGTTGGCCGTAAAGAAAATGCTGATGAGTGTGTGTCAGCCCTGCTTAAGGCATTTGAGTCGAAAGATTTAACCCTGCGGATTGTTGCCGCAGAGGCTCTGGCGCGAATTGGTCAACCAGCACAAGCAGCGGTTCCTGCAATGCTTGAACGCTTGGCAGATCCAGACCGCGAGAACGATCCCCGGGGCATGGAACAACGCATCCTTTGCTTCAGTTTGTTTAACCGCCGTGGCGGTCTGATCGGTAGGTCACTCGATGGGGTAGATCGTGAACTGCTGTTACGAGCGGTTCGCGTTGGGCTGCAGAACGAAGATGGTCGAGCAAGGGGAAGCCTCGAGACCGTCTACTCCAATCTCACCTACGATGAAATCAAGCCGTTTCTGCCCGCAATTCATCAGGCGATCGTCGAACCCGCACCCAGCGGAATCATGTTTGCAAGTGGGATTCGCCTTAGCGGTGTTGAGTTGCTCGCCAAGCATCGAATCCGAGAAGGAATGCCGCTGTGCATTCAGATCATGGAGATCGACAAGTGGGGGAAGAAGAACCGGATTATAAAATGTTTGAAAACCCTGGAATCTTATGGCTCGGCAGCCAAGCACGTACTGCCTGAGCTTCGGCAACTCGAAAAAGACTTGCGATCTCACAGCGAGGCTCGGATGCTGTCTACCGTGACCCAACAAGTCACAGCGTTGATCAAGAAAATCGACACGGCCGAGGATACCGCGGAACTACGAAGTATCACGGATGCGTGATGGGTACCGTGTCCAGTAATCAATTGGGAACTTAGAAATGTTACAACCTGGATTTCATGGCCTTCAGGCCGTTATCATCAGTCTTTGCATATGTTGTGGGAGTTTGTTGGCGGACGAATCCGATGCAGGCGTGAAAACACCAAACATTGTCTTGATCATGGCGGATGATCTCGGCTGGAAAGACCTGCATTGCTATGGCAATGACAGGCTCGATACACCCAATATTGATCGACTGGCGAGACAAGGCTTGTTGTTTACGGATGCCTACTCGGCCGCTGCAGTTTGCACACCGACGCGTGCCGCTTTAATGACGGGTGAATCACCTGCTCGCCTGAATATCACTAATCACGCGGCAGGTCACCCTCCGAAGTTTCAAAAGCCGGGTACGAATCTGATCACGCCAATTTGGTTGCGTCACCTCCCACTGGAACGTGTGACTTTGGCTGAGCAATTGAAGCAGGCTGGGTATGCGACGGGATTTGTTGGAAAGTGGCATCTCTCACACCGTAGCCGGTCTGAATCGGGATCCGATCCGAAAGTCCCGTCGGAGGAGGATTTGCGTCCCCAACACCAAGGCTTTGACGTCAATATTGGCGGGTGTAATTATGGCGGGCCACCCAGCTATTTCAGTCCCTACCGAATTCCCAATCTGAACGGTAAGGCAGACGGCGAGTACTTACCTGACAGGTCGGCTGACGAGTGCATCGATTTCATCAAAGGGACGAGAGCTGATGGTGACCGTCCGTTCTTTCTTTGTTGGTGGAATTATTCGGTTCACTATCCTTTTCAGGCCCCCGCCGACTTGGTTGCCAAGTATGAAAAAAGAAAAGGCCCCGGCATTGAAAACCCGACCTACGCGGCGATGATCGAGGGAATGGATGCATCGATCGGAAAGCTGCTCAAGTCGATTGAACAGCAGGGACTGGATGAGGATACGATCGTGATCTTTACCTCGGACAACGGACCCTTTGCCGCTAACGTGAAGCCCTTGAGAGGCGAGAAAGGCCACCTTTACGAAGGCGGAATCCGAGTGCCGTTGATTGTTCGCTGGCCCGGTCACGTAGAACCAGCGACAAGGACAGCGATGCCTGTGATCACCATGGATGTTCACGCCACGATTCTCGAAGCTACACATCTGAAATCCGACCCGTCCAACACGCCGGATGGAATCTCTCTGTTACCACTGCTCAGAAATGAGTCAGAACTGAAACGTGAGTCAATTTATTTTCACTATCCCAATTACGCGTTTCACAAAGGGAATCGACTTGCCAGCGCGATTCGCACGGGTGATTATAAGTTGCTCTGGTTTTACGATGACGATTCGGTTGAGCTCTATGACTTGAAAAAAGACATTAGCGAGTCACAAAACATTGCTGATGAAATGCCTGAAAAGACCCGTCAGTTGCGAGAGAAACTTGAGGCATGGCTCAAAAACACCAACGCCAGTCGTCCAGTGCGTGCCAACTGAGTGCAACCAGAAGCGATCGAGGCGACTTGCAGTTCGAGTGGATCTGGTGAATGGAGCACTCGGGATTTTCGAGCATTCATAGGTCGTAGGGGCAGGGGATTTGCAGGCGTTCCACCGACCTCGTGACAGTGTTTTTGATTCAATCATTGGCAATGCCCAAACGATTGCGGCAGTGAATCAGTACCGACCCACCGGCTCGCAGGATGTTGTGCAGGTGTCTAGGAAAGAGTTGTTGGGTGGCATCTGCGAGCGGCTTTACTACCGGGGAAGCCTGGCAACGAGTGGCTGCTATTGTTCGGTCTGTTGTTTTCTTCATCGGATTGAAAATAAGCGGTGTGTTTCTTTGCGGACTACACCACCTGTCTCTTATACACATCTGACGCTGCCGACGACTCCTTACGTGTAG
>CAJXTM010000005.1 GCA_913061385.1 uncultured Rhodopirellula sp.
AGATCAGCCTCGGTCTCGTGGGCTCGGAGATGTGTATAAGAGACAGTGTTAGTACCGCGGGGAACCTTAGCTGGCCTCGGCCGCGAAACGGATGGTAGTTTAGGTAAGAAATTCCATTCTTAGCAGCAGAAGATCTTACCCACAGCAACCTCGAGTGCTTATGATAGACGGTTCTCAAGCGAAAAGGGCTGATTTTCTTACCAATCCACTGGGCGGTGCTTCAGCTAATTTCCTGAGTTTTTCCCAAGCGGAAGGGAACTGATTGCGGCACGGAGCGTCCAAGAGCGTAGGTCCACGTCTAATTCGCCTCAACACCCCGCAGAAAACGATGGCAAAACCCGTCGCGAAATCGCAGAAACGGAAAGGCCAACGACGCCGTCTATTGGTCGAGCATTTAGGCGATCGCCGAGTGTTAGCCGCCATTACCGGCGCTATTTTCGAAGATCTGAACCACTCTTTTCAGCTTGACGCGGGTGACGCAGACGCATCACATCGGCTGGTGTACATCGATGCCAACCAAAATACGCGGATTGATGCTGGTGAACGGTACGCACTGGCCGACGCCGACGGCAATTACGAATTCGACGACGTGGCAAACGGAACGCACGATCTTCGGTTGTACAACGGAACCGACAGTCAGTTTCAAACGTTTCCCGTCAAAGCAACAATCGAAGGCCCTCTTTCGGATGTAATAGCGGGCACGCAACTGCTGACCAACGGCGGCACGCCAATTGCCTTGACCAGTCAGTCAGTTGTCTTTGGCGATCTCAATACGGGTGTGACCTCTGAAGTCGGTATTAGTGGTCAACTCACCAAGGCCCAACTTCTACCCAATGGAGAGGTGCTGGTCATTGGTACCGGAGCAGAGGGTGATACAGCTTGGCAAGTGGACGCTGCAACAGGCACGAGTGCGGCTGTCAATTTGGCTCAAACCGACCCTCCGACAACTTGGACGGATGTCGCGATCGATGCCTCGGGAAGAGGTGTCCTGCTAGAGCCAATGATTTCTACCGAAACAGGCGAAAGCTTACTTGCGATCCGTGAGCTTGACGCCAGCAATGCTCAGGCAATCTCGGTATCAGAGGTTTTGCGGACGATCCCAACCGACGCAGAAGTCATCGCATCAGACGGTACAAGATCAGTGTTTGCATGGTCTGACTCCGGAGGCACACAGCTGTCTCTTTGGAGCAATGCAACGGCTTCTTTCATTTCCAGTTCGGATGTCATTGGCTCATTGACTAGCGAACTTCTAGCGTTTGATGATGCCGCCGGAATCATTGCTGTCCGAACTGCCAGCGGCGGTCTAGGAGTCTATGACACCAATGCCAATTTTGCTCCGCTGCACATGCTCCCAGACGTCAGCGGTCCGGTGGCGATTGATGGTTCAAGAGACCTGCTGTTTTCCATTTCAGCAAGCGCAACCAAACTGCAACTGCTAAATCTTCGCGACGGATCACTGATCGCAGACATGGCGATTGACCTGTCCACCATCGGCCAAGTGAGCGGTTTGGCAGTAGGCGACAGTAAAGATTCCATCACAGTGTTGGGGGCAGCTGGAATCACCGAGATCGCTCTTCGCCGAGCTGATGCCCACAAAGTTACGGTAACCAACAACACGGATGTTGATGAGGTTCTCTTTGGAATTGGTGTTGATGGCTCCAATACGGCACCTACCTACGATCCCACAGCTCCGGTCTTCACGACCCAGGAAGATGGCGGGTTCCTTAAACTTGCTCCCGCCGCGTTAGCACGATCGAGTGATGCCCAGAATGACGAATACGTTGTTTTGCAACGGGGGCTTGCTGGGAACGGCGTTGCCATCATCAGTGTCGACGGCATGTTCAGTTATTCCCCGAACCCTGATTTTAATGGCGTCGACACAGTTGACGTGTCCCTGCACGACGGACGCGATGTTTCAGCGATCGAAGCAGTGATGGTGATCGTCGAAGCTGTCTCCGATCCACCAACCGACATCAGAAGCGACATTGACGATATTGCGGAAAACATGGGAGCCGATGAGGTCGTCGGAAGTATCGAAGTGATCGATGCCGATGGCCTTGGTGGAATGCCACACACAATCGTGGTGAATGACCCCCGCTTCATGGTCAACGACGGGCAACTCATCTTCGTTGGTGGAGACTTGGACTTTGAAACTGAGCCGAGTATTTCATTGAACGTAACCGCAACGGACTTTGAAACTGACACGACCATTGAACGCACCGTTTCGGTGACCATCTTGGACACAAACGATCCTATTGATGGCATCTCACCCACCACAGCAGACGTCGAAGAAAACAGCGAGAGTGCATTCATTTGTGCGATTCAGATTTCTGATCCTGACGCCAATGACTCGCACACCTTGTCCGTTGATGATGGAAGATTTCGCGTTTCAAACGGAAGCCTTTATCTTGCGGAAGGTGTCTCGCTCGACTACGAACAAAATTCAATGATCACGGTCAACATGACAGCGGTTGACTCCGGCGGCGAAACGCTGACCGTCCCCATCCGAGTGACTGTCATTGACGTTGAAGAACAGCCAACCACGATTGAACTATCGGGTCAGAACGTCATGGAGTGGATCAGGGGCGCTGCCGTTGGTTCCGTCAGTGTGGACGGAAAAGCAGCCAGTGACCGGTTCGCACTTTCAGTCAACGACCCAAGATTCGAAATTGCTGGTACGCAACTGAAATTACGTGACAGCGAGATGCTGAACCGGAACGATCAAGAGCAAGTCTTTCTGACGGTGAGAGTCAGCGATACGCTGTCTGCATTCAATAGTGTCAGCCAAAACTTTCTCATTCATGTCCTTGCGAATGCCACCCCAAACCACAACATAAACGACCCTTTCGATGTTGATGCCAACGGCGTTGGATCAGCGCAAGACGCTCTTCACATCCTGAACTTGCTGAACCGCTATGGTCCCGGAAGCATCAGACCCGACATTGTTGATCTTTACTACGATGTGAATGCAGATGGACTCGTCACACCATTGGACGTACTGCTGCTTATCAACGAACTCAACCGTAGGTCAACGAGCGCCACCGTGGGTAACGGCGAAGGATCACCGGAGGGTGAACAGGTGGCACCAGCAGATCTCTCGGTCGGACTTGAAAAAGAAGACCTGCTATCCGATTCCAAACTTTCGCCTATTGGACCAGACACCACATTCGGCCCCATTGGTGGCGACGACTTGGAATGGTCGCACATGGAAAAAACATCGGCAGGTGTTGAGTCGCCGCTTCATGCTGAGCGGGTAGACCAAACGCTTCGACTGTTGTCGGACGAGGGAACCTAAGCTCCAAAACAGAATGGATGTGATGTCGTGATGACTGGAATTCGATCGCCCGGCTGGTCACCTTGGCTAGCCGCTCAACAAGGGTGAGTCGTGTTGATCACGCGACAATTTCTGCGTCGTCTTTCTCATGCGACAACAAAGCACAAGCAGCTTGCTGATTTTAGATTCAATTGACACCGATTGCCTGATTACTGGCCATCCGCATCCAAATCAGCCCCATGCCTCTCTCGCTGGGCCAGCAACTTCTTCTGATATTGCGACTGAACAACATCCACCAGAATGAGCACCGCAAGCACAAAGTAGAATGTGCTCTTTGCCATCGGCGTGACGTGATGCCCCCCGAGTTGCAGCTCAGCGAGATGCCCCCCCTCGCTAACTAACATCACTCCCACAATGAATAGGATGAACAATCCCAAGACTTCATACATACGATTCTTTCTGAGAAATTCAGCGACGAAGTCAGCCGCCCACATCATCAACAAACCACTGATGATGATTGCCACGGCCATGATCCAGAAATTCTTCGTCAGGGCCATCGCACTGAGTATGGAATCGAACGAAAAGACCAAATTCATGATCACAATTAATACAACGGCCTTCTTGACCGATGTCCCTCTGGTTTTGCCGGGAGAGTTAGCAAGATCATCACTTGCCAACATGTGATAGATTTCCTTGACCGCTGTCCAAAGGATGAAAGCACCCCCGAACAACACAATCAGACTGTGACCGCTCAATGACATCAAAACAAAATCGTTCTCTGGCAGAGGAAATCCGGGTAGGGGATCCTCAAGCAGCTTGATCAGATTGACAAGCACGAAAAGCAGAACAATGCGAAATGCAATTGCCAAAGCAATGCCCCAACGTCGAACCATTGACTGCTTATCGGCCGCTACACGTTTGCTCTCGATTGAAATGTAGAGCAGGTTATCGAAGCCAAGAACTGCCTGAAGCAGTACTAACATACCCAAGGTAAAAATGCCGGAAATGGACCAGAAGCTTTGTGTTTCCACTGCGGCCTCGGAGCCACCATCGGAAGCCAACTCCGCTAGCAGACTTGTCCCTTCAACAAACCCCGGTAAATCGATTAGTTCTAACATCGCGTTTTCTCCAACTCCAAATGCGACACAGATGCTCCCCACCACGCAAAAAAACATCACGCCATGGTTTCGAAGATGCTCATCAGAGTATGATGCGGGAAATTCCATACGACTACCAGACGACCCCAGATTCAGGTCCCCAGACTGATGAAAAATTTCATTCCTCTCCTGCTTTCAAGTATCGCAATGCTGCTCACCGGATCCAGCGCAATCGCAGATTCACCTCAGTACTACGAGATTCGCAGCTACCTACTTGGTGAGCAGGACGATGCCGAGGTCATCCATCAATACCTGCGTGATGCCCTCGTACCCGCAATGAAGCGGCAGGATGCAGGGCCAATTGGTGTCTTTCACAACGCAGCCGAAGATGAATCAGACAGTCCACGCATTGTTGTTGTGATTCCGTATAAAAGTGCTGACGCAATCGCTGTCTGCAAAAACAGATTGGCAAAAGATGCGGAATACCAAAAGGCAGCCAAGACTTACCTAAACAGAGGCCCAAAAAACTCTCCCTACGAGCGAATCGAGAGCGAATTATTAGTAGCGATGGACTGCATGCCGTTACTAAAAGTCCCAAAAAATCAATTAGCGAATACCGAACGTGTTTTTGAACTTCGCGTGTACGAAAGTGCCAACGAGCGGCTGGGCGACCTGAAGGTCCACATGTTCAACAACGGCGAAGTCCCAATTTTCCTCGACTGTGGAATCCAACCCATCTTCATTGGGCAAGCCATCATTGGCCCTTTCACGCCCAACCTGAGCTACTTGACGGCCTATCCCAGCGAAACGGCACGGAATGAGGCATGGGCCGCTTTTCGCTCTCATCCGGACTGGCAGGTGTTGAAAAAAATCTCCAAGTATGAGGGGACCGTCAGCAAGATTTACAAGTATGTGCTGACACCTGCGGAATATTCACAAATTTGATCAAACCTGCTGAATTCCGATGAACCATGTGTGTCTCAAGGGTTAGGACAATACTCATTGCCCAGTCGTTAAACCCGACGTCTCAACCGAGGAACGATCCGCAATTCCTTCTGTGCTGAGGCTGGGAATTGGAGCGATTTAGCGGTACGATTTGCACCATGACACCTATGATGCGGCAGTACCACGACGCGAAAGCAGCATGCGGAGACGCATTGCTGTTTTTTCGCATGGGCGACTTCTACGAACTTTTTCTCGACGACGCGAAAGTCGCTGCGAAAATACTGGGCCTAAATCTCACCAGCAGGGATAAGGACAGTGACAATCCGACAGCGATGGCTGGGTTCCCACATCACCAACTCGACTCGTACCTGCAGAAGCTGATCAAGGCTGGCTTTCGAGCTGCGGTCTGCGAACAAGTCGAAGATCCTAAAACTGCCAAAGGGCTGGTCAAGCGAGAGGTCACCCGTGTCGTTAGCGCCGGCACCCTGACTGACGATGGACTCCTGAACCCCAACGAAGCAAACTACGTCGCCGCAGTCTGTCTGCAGCACGACAAACGCGGCAGCAAGACAACAGACGAGCCCCAAGTCGGAATTGCTTGGGCAGAACTATCTAGCGGTCGATTTGAAGCGGGCACCTTTGCGAAATCACGCATTGAAGATGAACTGGCAAGAATTGGCCCAGCTGAGGTGATTTATCGGGAAGATGATGTTCACTTTAGTCCCGATACGACTGCCCCTTGGTCATGGACCCCGCGTCCAGCGTGGAGTTTCGCTGAAGATTCCGCGACTGAAGCCCTATGCAAGCAGCTTTCTGTACACAACCTAGAAGGCTTCGGATTTGAACCAACCGATATTCCGGCAATCCGAGCTGCGGGAGCAGTGCTAACATATCTTCAGGAAACGCAACGAACTGGGCTGGATCACTTTCGATCCCTGACCTCCCACCGCCGCAGTGGCTTTCTTCAGATTGACGCAGCGACCCGCCGCAGCCTCGAGATCACACGCACCCTCAGGAGCGGTTCCCGGGAGGGATCATTGCTGGGTGTTATCGATCTCACTTGCACCCCCATGGGATCACGTTTGCTTGCAGACTGGATTTCAGCGCCTTTGATCGATGCCACCGGAATCAATCAACGCCTTGATGCCGTTGAGATGCTGTCGACTGAAACTGGCTTTCGAGCTGATACACGCAAGACGTTGAACCAGACGTTTGACCTGACTCGCTTGTTGGGTCGCATCGCCACAGGCAGAACTGGACCACG
The DNA here is from genome assembly GCA_913061385.1 of uncultured Rhodopirellula sp. Lineage (GTDB taxonomy): Bacteria > Planctomycetota > Planctomycetia > Pirellulales > Pirellulaceae > Rubripirellula. The sequence continues at coordinate 6,581 of CAJXTM010000005.1, forward strand.
TGATCTTCAACAGGTGCAACGTACCCTTGCGAGCCTGCCACTGCTGAAAGCACAACTTGCCAACAGACAACCGGAGCGTCTCTGTTTCATCGACGCCCATTTGCATCTTTGCCCTGATCTTCGTTCAAATCTTGAGCAGGGACTCGCTGATGAATGTCCCCTTTCAGCCGCTGATGGAAACTTCATACGTATTGGTTTCGACGCCGAACTCGATGATCTTCGAACACTCGCGAAGGGTGGTAAAGAATGGATTGCGGCCTATCAACGTGATCAGATGCAGCAAACTGGAATTACCAATCTAAAGGTTGGGTACAACAAGGTTTTCGGATACTACCTAGAAGCCACCAATGCACATCGCGATAAAGTACCGGACTTTTACATTCGCAAGCAAACGCTGAAGAACTGCGAGCGTTTCATTACCCCGGAACTGAAGGAATACGAAGAGAAGGTACTGGCAGCAGACGAAAAAGCTTCATCGCGAGAACAACGGTTGTTCCAGCAACTACGCGATGAAACCCACCGACAGCTGTCAACTTTGCAAGAAGTTGCCACGGCGATCGCAGAATTAGACACACTGGCAGCGTTGGGTGAAATTTCCAGCCGCAGGGGTTGGGTGAGGCCCACGTTGAACGATGAATCTGTACTAAGAATCGATGCTGGTCGACACCCCGTGCTGGACGTGACTTTGCCCCAGGGAGAATTCGTTCCCAACGATTGCATCCAATCACCTGAAACGGGCATGATCCTACTAATTACCGGCCCCAACATGGCTGGAAAAAGCACCTACATCCGACAAGTTGCACTGATCACCCTGCTGGCTCAGGCAGGCTCATTTGTGCCAGCGGCATCCGCGGACATAGGAATCGCTGACCGTGTCTTTGCACGCGTGGGAGCCAGTGATGAGCTGAGTCGTGGACAGAGCACATTCATGGTGGAGATGGTAGAGACCGCCAGAATTCTCAATACAGCCAGTTCACGCAGCCTTGTGATTCTTGATGAAATCGGCCGCGGAACCAGTACCTACGATGGACTTTCGCTCGCTTGGGCCATCACAGAACACCTGCACGAACAAATCGGGTGCCGTACGCTTTTTGCCACGCACTATCACGAACTGACACAACTTTCCGAATCACTGCCGCGTGTATCCAATCTCAACGTTGCAGTGAAAGAGTGGGATGACGAGGTAGTATTTTTGCACCGTATTGTCGAAGGAGGCGCCGACAAAAGCTATGGAATTCATGTTGCCAGACTTGCCGGCATACCCACCGAAGTCAACGAACGGGCCAAGGATGTTCTATCACAACTGGAAGCCGATCATCGTGACGCATTTGATCGACCGACAATCCAAGCACCCGGTCCTGATACAAGCAACGGTCAATATCAACTGACTCTATTTGGATTTGCAGACCACCCACTACTGGATGAATTACAAAATCTGGACGTCAACGCGATGACACCGCTAGATGCAATGCAATTTCTTCTGGATGCCCAACAGAAATTGAAAACAGATTCAAAATCACAGCAAGCAACACCGCCTCACCAGACATGAGAATCTTTCACGAGTTCCCGATACTGCTGCTCGAGCATTGCTTTTAGCTTAGCGGTTCTTTCAGGATCTTGGTGAGCGACATTCGTTGATTCGCCAACATCCTTACTAAGATCGTAAAGTTCGATGTCGGTTAGCGAGGCATCCCGAACGAGACGTGCATTCTCATTTGTGACATTCTGTAGTTTGGCAAGCTTCCCACCATTCAGTTTTGCCAAGACCTTCCATTGTCCATGACGCATGGCGACCCTGGCCTTATTGAGTGCATTGAAGTAAGCCCAAACCAGAGGTTTTTTACGAACAACCTGCTTACCTTCTAAAGCTGGCAAGAAATCCTCGCCATCAAGCACAAGATCGGCAGGGACCTCGGCGTTGGCCAAAGCACAAAATGTGGGCAGCAAGTCCAGAGCAGACACTGGCGTTGAAACAGGCTTACCAGAAGCTTGAATCCGCCCCCTCCAGTTCATGATTCCCGCCACACGGAATCCAGCATCAGTGGTATGTAACTTCATGCCACGAAGCGGTCCGGGACGTCCATAGGAACGCGCAGCTCCACCATATCGGTTCAATGTCTCTGGACCATTGTCCGAGGTAAAAACAATCAGCGTATTATCGCGGCGATTCAACTTGTCCAACCCCGCGACCAACCTACCAACAGCCGCATCAACATTGGCAACGTTTGCAAAATACTGTGCCTCATTACGATCTTTTGATGAGGCAGCATAGCTTTCCACAAGAGAACTAGGTGATTCAATTGGCTCATGGGGTTCATGAAATGCGGCGTAGATAAAAAACGGACGGTCACGGTCACATGCCTCAAGCCAGTTGATTGCCTCGTCGACAACAATCTGACAACTAAAATCTTCAATCAAACCAACTGGCTCTCCATTGCGAACGTAGTTTCGAGGATGGCGGTGGGATGGAGCTGCATTGTTTTGAGTTGCCAACCAATGATCGAACCCAAAGTCACCTGGTTGCGGCTGTCGGTCATTATTGAATTCACTGTTACAGTGCCACTTGCCAGCCATGCATGTCTGATAGCCCGCATCCTTCAGCAATTTTGCAATCGTGATTTCGGAAGACCTCATGTGCACCAAATCACGCCGATTCGGAGATCTTTTTTTAGCTTCAGGTATCCAATCGTAGACACCCGCACGATTGGGACTGCGACCAGTCAGCAATCCAACTCGCGAAGGAGAGCAAACAGGTGCTGTTGAATAAAAGTCAGTGAACAGCACACCTGTTTCTGCCAACTCATTCAGATGAGGAGTTTTAATGACTGGGTGTCCATAGCATTCCAGATCGCCATACCCAAGGTCGTCACAAAGTACGACCACAATATTGGGGCGATTTCCTGCTCCCCACGCCGAACCAAGCAGGAATAAAACAGCGACTAAGCATCGAATTGAAACATACATAGGAGCAGCCAGAGGATCGATTATCGGCAACAGGATTCACGACTCTGAGCATACCATGCCATAGAGGCACTCGGTCGTGGCTGCTAACATTCCACAGGGCACAGTCGATCCTACTGTGGCGAGAAATTGTTGAACGGGGAACGCCGGACTGGACCAAAACCAAAGCTGCGTCTAGGCTGAACATCTTGAGCATCGTTGGTGAGTTACAATGAAGCTTAACACGTACTCTCTACCCACTCGCCGTGGAGCCAACGCCCTGAGCCCGATCATCTCACTTTCCGGCGTCACCAAACTCTACAGCGGCTTCCGGGCGTTGGACGACGTTTCGGTAGAGATCGAACCTGGAATCACGGGTTTACTTGGTCCCAATGGCTCGGGAAAAAGTACTTTAATCAAGTCATTACTCGGACTTGTCCGTAATCATCAGGGCACAGGAACCGTCCTGAGTTTGCCGTGGCCCGACCAAGTCCGTGAAATTCGTGACCGGGTCGGCTACCTGCCGGAAGATGACTGCTATATCGCAGGTCTCACAGGGATTGAGGCTGTTGCCTTCATGGCAAACTTGTCAGGTCTACCAAAGACAGAAGGCTTACGGCGAGCGCACGAGATCACTGATTTTTGCGATATCGGCGAAGAAAAGTATCGCTCCGTTGAGACTTATTCGACCGGTATGCGACAGAAATTAAAATTTGCGCAGGCTCTCGTTCATGACCCACCTTTTTTAATTCTAGATGAACCAACCACTGGTCTCGATCCTGACCAACGTGATGCCATGTTGCGTCGTATTCGTACGCTGGCTCGCGACCACGGAAAGTCCATCCTGCTATCGACTCATATATTGCCTGATGTAAAGGCAGTGTGTGACCAAGTCATCATTCTCGCTCGCGGCAAGGTACAAGTGTTTGACTCGATGGAAAATCTCAGCAAGCCGGCAGAACCAGCATTGAACGTCATGATCTACGGCGAGAAGAACGCGTTCCTCAGTGGTCTCAAGGCAGCAGGATACAACGTCAACACCCGAGCAGATGGAACCCTCAAGATCATTGGCATAAGCACCAATCAAGTTTCCAGCATATGGGATCTTGCAGCATCCACCGGAACCTCGATCCGCCGACTCGCGCCTGCACAAAACTCTCTGGAAGATATTTTCTTTCAAGCCGTATCCGCAACGGAGCCTCGCTAATATGCCAGTGCATGGTCTCGGATATCGAGAGTGGGTCGGGAAACGCAACCACCAGCTGATCCGTCCTCTCTTTGTCGCCCGAAGTGGTATCACACTGATTTGGCGGCGAAGAATGATCAGACTGTTGCTGATGGTTGCATGGCTGCCGATGGCAATCCCAGCTATCGGTATTTTTTGCTTTGAGCAGGGAATTACAGATCAAACTTATCAAAGATTTATCATCCAAACCCTTCGTGGTCCAATGGAGCGACCCGACCTTGCCATGCAGATGCTGGAAGATCCTGTCAGTATTCGACATGAGGTTTGGTCGACACTGATTCTGGGTTTTTTCCGTGTGCCACAGTTATTCTCCATGGTCCTCTTGATTGGTCTGATTGCGCCCCTGTTGATTTCCTATGACCTGCGCAGCAAAGCCTACCTGCAATACTTTTCCCGTCCACTGTCAACGAATGAATATATTGTTGGCAAGTCGGCTGTGATCTGGTTCTTTCTGGGTATGATTACGACACTACCTGGACTGGCACTTTACCTGCTGGGGGTTTTACTGTCTCCCGAACTGTCGGTGGTAAGTACAACATGGGATATCCCGCTGCGAATTCTCATGGCCTCTGTAGCGTTGATTATTCCAACCACGGCGTTGGCAATTAGCTACTCCGCCTGTACCGTCGAGAATCGCTATGCATCATTCGCATGGTTTGCAACCTGGATCATGGGCTCAGTGGCATACCAAGTTCTGACCAACGTACCGCGAATGGGACGGGGACGCAGAAACGCCATCGACATCGATACTGAACGTTGGCTATTGGTTTCGCCCTACCACACACTTGGCAAAGTAGAAACATGGATATTTGGCCTCGACATCAGTGAAACATCGGTATGGCCAGCGATATTGATCCTACTTGCAATCACAGTCGTCGGTACTCTTTTCGTTCGAAGCCGTCTGATCGCAAGGCTCAGCATCTGATGATTCAACTTGAACAGGTTTCCAAACTGTATGGAACGGTCATCGGCGCGAACGACTTGACAGTCGAATTGAGCCCCGGTGCGTATGGCATTGTGGGTCCCAACGGATCCGGAAAGACAACATTGATCAATCTTTTGACGGGGCAACTGAGACCAACACTCGGCAAGGTTTCTGTTTTTGATCAGGATCCATGGCGTAACAGAAAACTGTTACGACGGATCGGACTGTGCCCTGCAACAGACGTCCTGTACCCAAACGTCTCTGCGTACGAATGGGTCACTTATCAAGTTCGACTTCATGACCTGTCTCAAGCAGACAGTAAGCAATTCGCTACTGAAAGCCTCGCACAAGTTGAGATGACAGAACACATGCATCGGCCAATGGGTGAGTACTCACTGGGTATGCGGCAACGCACCAAGATTGCACAAGCATTGGCACACCGCCCCGAACTCCTGATTCTCGATGAACCCTACAACGGACTCGATCCGGTCGGTCGCCACCAGATGACGCAACTGCTGGTGAAACTTTCGCAGCAGGGAACAAGCCTGCTGTTTGCAAGCCATGTACTCCATGAAATCGAGGAAATCACTTCGTCGTTTTTGCTAATTCACGGTGGCCGATTGCTCGCTTCGGGTACCGCACGCGAAGTCGAACAGATCATCGCGGACACCCCCCAGGAGGTTGTACTTACTGGCCTTGATGTCGCTAAACTGATTCCTCACTTGGCAGATCAAACTTGGGTCGATTCGATGCAACTGCTTGCCGAACGAACTGAACTGAGAATTGGCCTTCGTGACCCCTCAAACCTGTACCACTCCATTGCTGACTGGATCAGTAAAGATCATTTGCAGATTGATCAGTTCCAAACCGCTGACAGCAACCTCACAGCAGTATTTGAATCTCTGCTGCGACACCACCGTGGAGAATCAAAGTGAATCCACTGCTTGTGCTCGATGTTGTTCGCTTCGAGCTTCGTCGCTCGTTATCACCAGGTCGAATCGCGATCTGGGGCATACTTGTCCTGTTTCCAATCGCATTGGTGACCGCCATCCGGTTACTGAGCAACCGAGCTTTAGAAAACACAGAAGATTGGGGCCTAGCACTCTACTTTCTAATCCCCGAGGTGGTTTGTCTTCTCGGCTTACTGCTCTGGGCAACCCCGGCCGTGAGCACCGAGGTGGAAGGGCAGACATGGATCTACCTAGCAATGCGAAGATCAGGAAGGAACTTGGTGCTAGTCGGAAAGTACCTCACTGCTGTGCTTTGGTCTTGCTCAGCAGCTTGTGTTGCCACAACTGCGTGCGTCATGATCATGGGAAGTGCCGGCGGTCTTAAACTTTGGTTTGTCATCTGTGTTCTGTCGCTACTCTCCTGCTTAGCGCATGCTGCACTCTACATCATGATTGGCACCATCTTTTTTCGACGCACGATGGTGGTAGCTGTCTCATACACACTGGTCGTCGAGTACGGGCTGGCCTTTGTGCCAGCGATAGCCAATCGCTTGACAATCAATTACCGGCTTCGTGGTTTGCTTGCTGACTGGATGAATTGGGATACCGCGAGAACAGTCACCGAGAACATTGGAGGACAGGAATCTGCGTGGGTTCACGTGCTGGTTCTACTGGCCACTTCTACCGCCCTGGTAGCCGCTTCCATCCTGCGGCTGACATGGACAGAGCTTCCCACGCAGCAAGAAGGCTAAACACCCTTTTTTTCGCTTTCAAAACATGCTTAACCCGCCGAGCTTGGAGACACGGGCACGACGCAAACAACGCCAAAACTGACCACTACGGCAGGACCATGTGTGGCTAGAGAATGCGTGTTTTCCACAACGAATCAGCGATCAGCATCACTCGGCTCGCCGTATCACTAGCCATGTAGAGCAATGAACGCGTGCGGCCGCGGACTGCACAACAACTCGTACCACGCGGGCTAGAATTCGACCGGCAAGCAGATACGCGAAGATTCGAATCCTGATTCACACCAACAGGGTGCGTTGACGTTCACAGTGATCCTCGCTGATCCGTTCCCGAACCGATACACACTACAGTTTCGGAACAGGACGCTTGGTCACTTTCTTCAGCATCCGTGCTTTGTCGTCCTGTGCTGGCCGCGGCACATTGTTGTTGTTATTGTTCCCGGCGCCTCGTGGTGCAGGTGGCGCGAGATCGGTGAATGATTCCTCCCACTTCCATCCAATAGGTACCGAGAGCTCCTGCTGCGCGAGCAATGCCCAAGGTGTTCCTTTATGTTCATCAGCAACCGCCTGCAACAACTGCGTTGCCGTTTCGGCCTCATTTTTCCACTTACTACCAACCGAAATTTCTTCGTTTGGTGCAAGCAACCAAGTGTTATTCTTTTTATCCTCGAATGACATACCTCGCTTGGCTTTCGCCAGCATCGCGTTGTACGTCTCGGTTCGTACTTTTTGTGCAAGAACCCGCCCCATCGCGAGATCGAATCCAGCTTTCCACCTCAAACTCTGCTCTTCATCGCGAACTTTCATGCCGGGATTCAGCGTCTGAGCCATTCTTACGAGCGTGGGCTCAAGTTTGGCGGCGTCCTGCTGGGCAGTGGTGAGTTCACCCACCAATTGAGGTTCACTCATTCGAACGAATCGTGTTTTCGGCCTCGCCAGACCACTTGCTGGTCTCATTTGGGCAGCACTCACCAATGCCTGCCGCAGAGGACTCGCCTTGACCATGCTGACGTAGTCTTGTTGAGACAAGTAATCAGGCCGGTAGCGGGCCATTGCGACAGGGTCGAAGAAGTATTTCAGATCCGAAGCATAGGGATCGATTTCACCGCGTTTGACCTGACGATTTACGTTACGGTTTGGATGCACCGTGAAGTAGATGCCACCCGTTTCATAGCAAAGTCTTGTGAGTGCATAGGGTCCGAAACCACTATCAATGACAGGTTCAGCCTCGAAGTTTGCAGTAAAACCAACCTGCACACGCTCCGGCAGAAACGTCTCTGGCCCCTGATCAACCTGTGCCCATTGGGGCGACTGATCATACTTCGGATCGGGATCAACATACTTCACCAAGCTGTGCTCTCTGCCAAACGGTGCAGGTACACCGATGACATACACTGGAATCGCAAGTTTTCGGCAGGAACTGATTGAAGCTTCCAACATATTGCCATCATCACCTTTCTCATCGGTAACGACTACAAACAACACATTGCGTTGTGGCTCACGACCGGATCGCATCCTTCGCAAACCTTTGTACTTATCAGCAGCTGAAGAGATGGCACTGAAAACCTTTTCTTCGCCAGTAGCGTCAACTTGAATGCTGTCGACGATCGCCTTGATTTCTTCCAAATCTTCGGTGGGCTCCTCGGTGTACAGCGTGACATTGCTGCCAAACCCGATAACGGAGGTCAACAAAGGATGGTCGCTCTTCTCTTTTGAGAAAGCCTCAACTTCGCTTGCCTTGGCGATCCCGAGCTCGCTGTAAATTCGCTCGAAACGATCACGAATTTCTCGACGTTGACGGTGCAGCGAGCCACTCTGATCAAACAACCAGACCACGAGTGTGGGGCGTTCCTCCAGCGACTGCAGAATTTCAAAAGTCAGTCGGTCAACTGCGCCTTTCGCGCCTTCAGTTCCTTGACCAACTTTTCCCTTCAGGTTTTCTAGTTTGTCCAGCGGTGCAACGGCACTCTCGAACATATTGTTGACCTCAATCTGGCCCAACTCGGCTGGATCAAGCTCAACAGGATTCGGGATCTCAGCTTCTTCAGAAAAGATTTCTGCGGAAGCTTCAGCCATATCCATCTCAGCATCGCTGTTAGCACCTACCTCAGTCTGCTCGACCTCGCTGTAGGTAATATCTTCGATCGTCTCAATTTTTTCTTGTTCGTAATCCGGCGGTGAGACTAACACAACAGCCTCATCGTCGACCTCGGCACGGAGCGGCACCAGAGCTAGAGTCAGGATGATGATCAAATGGACCAACATACTGCCGATCAAAGCGGTCGCCTCCTCATTTTCGAGAAGCGACTCATCCTCCAGTTCAGCTTCATCCCACGCATCAACGTTTTCGGCGTTAGCTTGGGGTGGCTGATTCGACTCTGGGCCCGTACTGGGAGGGGTAACGCTTGACATCGCTAACTGCCTTTGACGAGGAATTCACCAAAATTGGTGCTTTCAATGGAATCGGTGTTTGCCGACCACTGAAAAGACATTTTCACCGACCCCACGCAAACTTTCAACTTGGAAGCTGGATAAGTTTCGTGTTCCTGCAAAAATTGATTCACAACCGTAACGCTTAAGCGTCACACATGTACCCCTGAGATGGTTCTGCTTTTGTGATCTCCCGACGAATACATGAAAATAGCGGTTATTCGCCAGCTCAAGACTAGAATGCAGGTCCAAAACTACGATCCAACGCACGGAAAGCCCCTCTGCAGAGGTATTCTTAGAATTATGACTGAACGTTTGATCGCTATCGGTGATATCCACGGCTGCAAACTCGCGTTAGATCGCCTTCTCGACTCGATTGAACCGACCGCCAAGGACACCGTCGTGACTCTTGGCGACTACGTGGATCGAGGCCCAGATTCGCGAGGTGTTATCGATCGCCTGGTAAAACTCGGCGGTGAAACGCAGCACATTGGCCTGATGGGAAATCACGAAGAAATGATGCTCGAAGTGATACAGCACCACTCCGCCCATGCTTCTTGGTTACAGCATGGCGGCGTCGACACTCTCGACAGCTATGGATTTGGCGGCAGTCTGGATTTCCTGCCAGACTCACACTTGGAATTCTTTGAATCACTTCGTGATTTTCATGAAGAGCGAGGCCATTTCTTCACTCATGCGGCTTATGCACCAAAAATACCGTTAGAAGAACAATCAGCAGATATGCTTCGCTGGCACTCGCTCAACGACGTTGTACCAACGCCCCACTTGAGCGGGAAGATTGCTGTGGTTGGTCACACGGCAAACAAGGATGGCGAAATACTTAACTTGGGACATCTGATTTGCATCGACACCTTCTGTTATGGCGGCGGCTGGCTAACCGCCCTGGATCTTTACAGTGGGCAGACTTGGCAGGCATCGAAAGAGGGTGAGATGCGTAACTGAGTTGTTTAAATTCACGCAGAGCAGCTGCAGAGCCACCGTGAAACACAGGCTTGCCACAATCGATAAACTTTGCCAATTCAGTTTAACCGGGCTGACCGTCACGGTCGAAGAAAGACATTACGGGATCAGGTGCGTCCGCACCCCTGACAAATCTTCCGCTCGACCAACATATCAAGATGGACACGAAAAATTCGTTCCTTGGCATCATTCATCAACAGCTCCTCCGCAAGTGGATCTGTTTGCCTCTCTGCCTGCTAGTGACCCCTGCAGTTGTGCAGGGGCAGGTTCGCAGCAAGAAGCCAGACAGACCCGTCTACCAGCCTCGTATCATCTCCCCAATGCCGTCAGCAGAGGTGCCGTCAGCAGAGGTGCCGTCAGCAGAGGTGCCGTCAGCAGAGGTGGCGGGATCACGTCAGGCTGAATTCGCATTTCGCGAATTTAGCAGGGTAAAGACTCGGACGCGAGATAACGCCACGTCAATTTCCAGCGGCACCGAGTCGCGTCAGGAACCAACGGATTTGGTCGACACGCAGCTTGATGATCAGACAGTCTCAAGCGGGATTCCTCCGCTATCCAAGCTGCAGCCACTTCCACTCGCTGATCTGGAATCAGCATTGCCGATTGCCGGGCAAAGCCAACATCGCTCAGCTATCCAACAGGTGGGCAACACAGAAATCAAATTGATCCCACCAAAGCCAGTCCAGATCAATTCGACCGACTCCTCTGCGGGGGAATTTGACCTCAGCGAACCGATTGTGATGGAATCGCTCAGCGCATTGCATGATGCAACATGCGATGGCTGCGACGGTTGCGGGAACAACGACTTGTGGAGTTGTGATTCGATGTGTTGCGACGGCATTGACTGCCGTTGCGGCGGGACATTGCACTCTTTGGTTACAAACCATTTCAGGTCAGACCGGTGGTTCGCTACTGCTGAACTGATGCTAATGTGGCGTAAGGGTGATCGTTTACCTCCGCTGGTGACTACCGGTCCCACAAACGACATTGCCACCGCTGGCGCATTGGATGATCCCGACACTGAAATTTTGTTCGGAGAGCAACGCACCCTCAATGATCTCCGCGCGGGCGGCCGCTTTATGATTGGTGCTTGGCTGGATGATCGCCAGTGCCAGGCTTTGGTAGGCAGATACTGGTCGGCGGGTCGCGAATCGACACACTTCGCAACCAACCAAGACGAAACGCCCGTCATTACTCGTCCGTTCCTCAATGTAACGCCGCCATCATCATTTGAGGACACACTTGTGATCGCGTTCCCGGGTGCTACCGAAAACGGAAGAATCAGTGTCAACGGTAGCAGTGACGTCATGGGTGCAGACCTTTCCATTCATCAATTTCTGTACGGAAAATTTGGTGGCACGATCGACTTGGTCTACGGCTATCAATTCATGCAACTGGATGAAGATCTTTCGATTTCAAGCACATCAGTCAACTTGCAGACGGGGCCAACCCCAGTGGGAACAATTATCGACTTGAACGATTCCTTCGAAGCAATCAATGAATTCCATGGAGCTCAGGTTGGATTCGCATCACGTTATCGAGAAGGATGCTGGTCGTTCAACTCGCTTATCAAATTCGGCTTTGGTTCATTGAACCGAACCGCCAAACGCAATGGCACAACCAAGGTCACGGTTGGCAGTGACACCACGACCACAAACGAAGGCCTGTTAGTGAACAGCAACAATTCTGGCAGGTACTCGGATCGCACCTTCGGCTGGGTCCCTGAATTAGATGTCTCACTCGGTTATCGGATCACTTCAAATTTAGACGCGACGTTCGGTTACAACCTGATTGCGATGACGGACGCCGTGCGAGTATCTGGCACCATTGACCCCGAACTGGCGGTCAACGCCAGTCTGGCGAGCCCAAATGACCCGGCGCGGCCCAGCCCAGACA
>CAJXTM010000006.1 GCA_913061385.1 uncultured Rhodopirellula sp.
CTACACGTAAGGAGTCGTCGGCAGCGTCAGATGTGTATAAGAGACAGGGCAGATACAAAGATTTCTGTTGGGAATGTCGCAGCACTGCCCAGAAAAGCAAATGCGTCGTGATCATCGGATGCGGAAAACCCTTTGAACACCGGATCTCCATCACCACCGGGCCCAATCAAGTCTGTGGTTTCCCCATCCAGATTCACGGTTCCAAATCTGGACGTCACACCCTCGGCTGCCAGCCAATGCAAGGTGGAATTATCTTTCCAAGAAATGGTGTGCACGTGCGCTTTCAAGCCTGGGATCAGATCAACCAATCCAGATTCCTTGTGCACAGGAGTGACCATCAGACGCCCTTCCTCTGGATCATGAATGTCGGCGGCCGAAACAATCGCGAGGTGTTCACCATCGGGGCTCCAACTGACCTGGCCAAGTTTGCCGGGATTATTCAGTGAACGAATGATCTTGCCAGACTCAACATCCACCACGAACACGCGTTTCTGCATGTAGCCGTCGTCAACCGAGGGCGTGGGCGCGAGAATCACCATCAGTTCATCACCATTGGGACTCCAAGAAGCTCCGATCGCAGAACCTTTCAGATTCAGTATTCTCGGTTGAGTCTTTTTTGACTTCCGTCCTGTTTGTTCTTTCAAAGCCGAAATCCAGACTCGTGTCGGCATCCAGTCTTCTTCATAAATTTCCTGATCAAAGCCATCATCTTCAAAATCCTGAATCTCGGCATTCTTTTCTTCCTTGGCGAGAAACACCACGTGCTTTCCGTCACCGGCAATCTCAAAACTGCCTATCGAGGTGGGTCCGCTGAGGACTCGCACTGACTCTCCCCCATCAATTGGAATCTGATACAGCGTCTTGGTTTTATCATTGGCTCTCCTGGATGTGTAATAAATCGATCTCCCATCCGGCGACCACTGGAGTGAACTGATCGAAACCTCACCCGTGATGAAAGGGCGACTCGTTCCGGTTTGACGATTCATCACATGCAACTCAGACCACGAAGAACCGTCCTCATCCTTCAGTGGTTGCCGTGGTACTGACTTCAAGTACGCAACATGATCTCCATCAGGCGACATCTCTGCCGATGTGACATACTCAAGGTGAGCAATGTCCCTCGGCTCAATCAATTGACTTTCCTGACTCCAAACAACATGGGGAACCAACCACAGAAAGGCGAGCAGACAGCTGGAAAAAGCATGACGATGCGACATTTTCAAAACCATATTCAGGGAACCAAGAAACCAAACAGGCTGCGGCAAAACAACATGATCCACAATCTACCAAAGCTGGATGGATCGCAACCGACTGCTAAACACATCTCTTATGACCCGCCTGTGACCAACCGCACAGCACGAAAAACGCAGCCAGTATTGACGGGCGATCGATCATGCCATATCCAGCCAGTGAAGTCGTTAGACTAGCAAGTCTTTCCCATTGCCCGTTCTCTGAATTCCTATTGAAACGAGGTCAATCATGAGACTGCTTGCCCTGACTGCACTACTAGCGCACCTCACCGTGACGCCCGCTCTTTGCCAATCACCGGTCCGCGACACACACGCCCCGACCGTTGAGAAAAACAAGGCCGGTGACATAACGATTCAGAATCTGGACATCGACCGTGGAATCATCGGGGTCCTTGGCATCACGGACGACGAAGTTGATCCGCTATTTGACTTGTGTCTGCGAGAAGGATTGATCGTATTTGTGCAGACTGATGATCAAGCACTCGCGACAAAAATGCGATCACGCGCTGACGCGGCGCAGTTACTCGGAAAGCGACTGTTCATCGAAACAGGATCACTCAAGAACATCCACCTGGGAAACAACGTAGCCGATCGGATCTTTGTCAGCAATTCACTCGTTGGCAGTGTACCTGAAACTGAAGTGATGAGAGCTCTGCGACCTCTTGGTATCGCAAAGATTGCGAACCAACAACACATCAAGCCTGTACCCTCGGGCACCGACGATTGGTCCCACCCGTATCACGGACCCGACAACAATCCACAATCAGACGACCAATTGGTCCGCGGCAACTTCCGCACCCAATTCATCGGATATCCAAAGTTCAGTCCCATGCCAGAACAGACCGTCATTGCCGGCGGACGCATCTACAAGGCCATGGGACACATCGCACATAAAGCCAACCAGAACGCGATGCTCAACAAACTGCTTTGCATCAATGCCTATAACGGCATGATTCTGTGGCAGCGAGATCTTTCACCAGGCTTCATGATGCACCGCAACACCATGGTGGCAACAGACGACGCCTTATACATGGGTGACCACGAGTCGTGCAAAGTATTCGATGGTGAAACGGGCGAACTGAGAGACGAAATCAAAGTTGATCCCAAGATCAGTGACGGTCCCGTCTGGAAATGGATGGCCATGCGTGATGGAGTGCTTTACGCGCTCGTCGGTAACCCTGAAGTCAAGATCCAGACTCAGCGAGCAATCCGACGGGGCCTTGGTCACTGGCCATGGGGAATGTGGGACGGGCATGATTACAGCGATCCCCGGACCTCATTTGGATTTGGAAGAACGCTGGTCGCGCTGAATCTGAAGACCAAAAAGCGGATCTGGCATTTCCGCGACGATGACTTTTTGGATGCACGAGCGGTGTGCATGAACGATACGCAAATCTTCTGTTACTGCCCCGGAAAGTTTCTGGCAGCGATTAATCGCGATACCGGAAAACTGTTGTGGAAAAACAGCGACAAAGAGCTTCTGGACGCCATTGATGGCCAAGAGAAGGCGCAACACTATATCACTGGCTATGCGACGACCTGTTACATCAAGTGTGATAACAACTTTCTATTTTTTGCAGGACCTCAACGCACACGAATGGTGGTCGCCTCAGCGGAGGATGGCAAACTGGCTTGGACCCACCCAACTGGTAACCTGCAACTCGTGCTACGTGACGATGGTATTTGGGCGGCTGGCCCACAGAAGTCCGAAAACGGCATGAAGCTAGACTATCAAACAGGAAAAGTGCTCGAGACCTTTCCTGCACGGCGTGCCTGTACTCGAGCCACAGGTTGTGCTGACAGTATTTTTTATCGAGCAAACGGGGGAACCGTTCGAGTTCTGACCGACACCAATACAGCCCAGCATATCGACCCCATGCGACCGCCTTGCCAGGATGGTGTGCTGGTAGCTGGTGGGCACTTGTATTGGGGACCGTGGATGTGCGGCTGTCAGTTATCTCTCTACGGTAACATCGCACTGCGGCCTGAGGGCTCAAATAAATCCGACGATGCAACAACTAGCCAACCAGCCCGACTCACTGGTGACCTCACTTCTGATGTGCTCTCCATCAATGCCACACCTGACGACTGGGTAAGTTTCCGCAGCAACAATGCCCGAAATGATCGAACAAAAAATGCCATTCCGGGCAATGTTTCACTGAGCTGGTCTGTCGATCTGGCTGATCATGTGCTGCCGACAGCACCGGTGACAGCTGGTGGCATGATTTTTATTGCGGATCGTTCAGGCGCAGTACGTGCATTCAATGCAGACGGTACTGCCGCATGGACGACGTATACCGGCGGCCCCATTTATTACGCACCAACCGTTTCGAACGACCGAGTCTACGTCGGATCGGCGGACGGGCGTGTTTATGCCATGGCTGCACGGGACGGTCGATTTCTATGGTCTTATCGTGTTGGTCCAACTGACCGGCTGTTACCTGTCTACGATCGCCTGATTTCGGCGTGGCCTGTGGCAGGTGGCGTCGTCGTCGATGGTGATACTGTTTTTGCAGCAGCGGGAATCACCCATTACGATGGAACTCATGTGGTTGCCCTCGATGCCGTTACTGGAAAACTCAAAGTTTCCAATCGGAATTCAGGTACGCTTGAACAAGAAGTCAACAATGGCATCAGCATGCAAGGAAACCTGACCATCGTAGAGGGCGAACTGCGTTTCCTAGCTGGAGGTGTTTATGAAACCGCACGGTACGATCCTGAGACGCTTGAATGCCTGAACACACCGCGCAAACAGGTTACCTCCCAATTTCGAACCGCGTTCTATCCGTACTATCCTGATTACGGCAAGTATGTCTCGCTGGACTACCAATGCAGCGATGGCTGTTCGCTGTCACACGATGCGAGCTATGAAGGCAGTCAGTTTGTCAATCTCGCCAGACAACCAGCCCTGCCACCGGATGCAAAAAAACCCATCAAAGAAGCAGCCCGCTGGGTACGTCGAGGTGGCAAACTACACGACGCTCTGTGGTCTGACCAAACGAATCGACGTTTCACCAGTTTCGCAGTCACCGAAACAACACTATTGGCAACCGGCCATCCGGACAATCAACCGGACCAAAGCTTTCTGGTCGCCATTAATACGGCTGATGGAACGGATCAGTGGATTGCCCACACACCAGCTAACGCTGTCAAAGGTGGCACTGCGGTGGATTCCAACGGTCGTATCGTGGTAGTCCTAGAAAACGGACAACTGCTGTGTTTCGATCCAGCACACCGATGATCTTATGAACATGAGCATTTCAGTTTTTTGCAAATGTCCCAGTACGCATGTGATTGAGGCATGCAATCAACAAACCCTCAGTTTGTCACCACCTATCAATACTCATGACCTAGAAACACTCATGACCTAGAAACACTCATGACCTAGAAACACTCATGACCTAGAAACTTCTACCACCCTCACGGGTTACAAAGGTAGTGCGGTAGAAACTCACGCGTCAATCCAATTTGGTGCCTAACCATGATGATCCGATCAGCATTTCTGCTCATTCCCGTTCTTGGTTGCACCATGATGCCGACCTTGGCCCAATCGCCTCGCGATTCACGGTCTCGTGGCGGTGGTAGTCAGATTCCCCAACCCGGCACCAATCTGCCCACCGTGAGAGCGTTTGATGAGCAGGGTCGTGATTTCTCGACCGCAAGCCTGCGTGGAAGTTATACGGTACTGGTGTTTGGCTGCCTGACCTGACCACCTTTTCTTCGAAATGTCCCCAGTTTGGAGACAGTCCAACGCGACTATCAGCCCCAAGGTGTGAAGTTCTATTACATCTACAAGGCACTCGCTCATCCCGAAAACAACGGATACATCACACCATTCAATATCAAGGAACGATTGATGCATGTTGACGAAGCAAAACGGACCCTCGGTTCCAAGATTCCGTGGATTTGTGACAACATGAACAACGGCCTGAAACACACCTTGGGTAATCGACCGAACTCCGAATTCATCATCGACCCCGATGGTAGAATTGTGGTTTCCAGAGATTGGAGTCGACCAGAGGAATTACGATCCGATTTGCAACGCCTTGTCGGTCCGGTCACCAAGCCAACGACCATCACCGCCCTCCAAATGCCGACTCGCAAACCACCGCAGACAACTGCCACTGGAATCGTCAAGCGAATCACGATCCCGACCAACATGTCACCCCTCAAGGTCACCGCCAACAAATCAGAAATACCTCACTACGCCAAACTGCTTGCTGAAATGAGTGGTCAACAAATCTATTTGGGATTCTTTCTCGACCCGCTCTACAAGGTTCACTGGAACAATAAAGCACCTGCATTGACATTCGACATTAAAACGCCAGTGGGTGTTACTGTGACACCTGCAAATGGCACCTCAGAAAACGTCGAAGTCGATGCCGATGCTGATCCGCGAGAGTTTCTAGTGACCTTCGATGGCCGATCCTCAGAACCGATGATCGTCACGGTCAAGTACTTTGCCTGTGATGATGCAGAAACGTTCTGTATTCCGGTGGAACAAGAATACGAAGTGTCATTTGAGCGTGATCGGGATGGAGGTTCACGAAGACAACCCGGCGATCGGATGGCCCAGAATCGCGGCTCATTTGGAAAATCAAGGATGAATGAAATGATGCAACGTATCGCCATCATGCGAACGTTGGATATCGATAGCGATGGAGTCATCTCTGCTGAAGAAATCGAATCGGCACCCGACTCTTTACGTCAAATCGACAACGATGGCAATGATCGTCTCAGCAGTGAGGAGATCCGAGGTCAAGTAACACGCGGACCTCGAAATGACCCGAACTTCAGGCGACCGGGCGGATCATCGATGCAGCGTTTTGGAGACCCGAGATTTCGCAGATTCGAACCTTAGAAAAAATAGCTTACACCGTCTGAAGCTTGATGTATTCTGAGACCCAAGGTACTCCAAAATCGAGTGAACCAGGACAAACGAACCAGTCATTCGCGATACACCGGCGCCCCTTACCGGGTCGCTATGAAATTGCACAATTGAGTCGACCACTCATCATGCTGACCGAATGATCTGATGCTTCAATGTCATGACTGCGGGGTGGGGCGCTATTCGCCCAACGCCTCTCGAACAAGAGCCTCAATGTCCATCCCACCTGTACCGATGGAATCCATGATGGAATCGTGCTGAGTCTTTTCCTCGTAGTCTTCAACACGAGTGATGATCTTTTGAATTTCTTCAGGTCCATGCCCACGCTCGACCAGATAATCTCTCAATACCTGAAAATTTTTTTCGTTGGATTCCATCTGATATTCTCCGAGTTCCGTTTCATTTCCGATGCAGTGCTGGAATGACAGTCTGGGTCAAACTATTCATGTCAGCAGTTCTGTCCGCTGTGTATGACTGAAAGGTGCGAGCTTTCAGCTCCGACAAATTCAATGACCGATTGCAGTGTAAACCTACGTCAATTTGCATTCAGGAGTGCAGGAAGGGTCAGAGGGAATGAACTCGATTTTTATGGTTGTCGGACCAAACGTATTAATCGCTGCATTCTGACCTAAATAGCCCCAAACAGGGCGAGATGCGGTTCGTATTCCTGACAGTAACTCGTTGGCAGAGGCATCCTTGGCGGCAGAGTGCGATCAGGAGCGTGATCTAAGACAATGCCCGAATGTGTGATCTTTTTCCGCCGCGTGAGCCTACAAAAAGCGACAACCACTCGCTGTAAACATCCCGTGCTGGGATCTAGCGTGCCCAATCGAGAGACGAGATTTGGATCCAATTGCAATGAAACAAATGGTTTCCAGCAAACCAGAAAGTGCGAGCGGGAAGACACTTGGCTAAATGCCAGAGATGTGCCACCATATTGGACGTCCCGAAGCGACACAATTTTGTTAGCTTTAGACAACAGCCGCGGGAATCTGGAGTTTCCACTTCACACCGTGAGCATTTGATGATTGCAGAGCTGCCCAGGTGGTGGAATTGGCAGACACAGGGGATTTAAAATCCCCCGGCTGGTAACGGCTATGCGGGTTCAAGTCCCGCCCTGGGCACTGCAATTTACAAGGTCATTGGCGTTCTCGCTGATCTTGATACCCCTTTAGTCAACGGCAGTGATAGACCGGGGTTATTTTTGAGACGAATGAATCTCTGCACCGAGGTGCTGCTAAATCCTGTGCATTCTTCGTCCGCTCACAGTTCTGTGGTGGCCAACCATCAGAGCATGCCTCTGGATACTGAAAACCGAATGCTTCTCTCCTCAAGCGAATGATTTTGGCATCGGATTCCGAGTTATGGACGAATCTGAACCTCAACAAAACATCTTCTACCATTTTGCGCGCCTGTTTCGCAGCGTCCTGTCGCTTGGGAAGTACTGGGCAATCGTCGCCCATCAAAAATCCCCTGCTATTCGGAGAAGAAAATGATAATTTTAGTGAAAGCGTTTCTTGCCATGATGTTCGTCTGCCTGATATCTGTGCAGAGTGTTTCCGCACAGGAAAAAGGTCCTTGTACCGATCCCGATCTTCCCGGTGAAACTGAGAGCCCCGAGGAGGATTCGGACGACAAGAAAGAAGACGCGGGTGAGCCAGATGTGCAAAAAGATGACAACGGCGACTACTGGTGGAATGACAATGGCGACATCAAACGAGTTTGGCCAAAAGATCATCCAGATGCCCCGTGGAATCGTGTAAACAAATCCACCTCAGCAGACGAAGATCTCGATCAAGCCAACCCGAATGATAGCCCCGGACCTTATACAGACGATGCCATTCTGATCGACATCATGCTGGTAATGATGGATTACAGCGTTGATGCTGACGAGGCACTCGAAATGCTGCTCTCTGGCATGCTCGATCCAAACCCCCGCGACGAAGCCATTGCCATTCCGAACCTGCTGAGAGGTGATGGTGCACCAGAGCGAGACGGGCAAGGCGTTCGACCACACATCCTTCACTTCTAAGTAGAAGCACAAACGTGCTGCTCGAAGAAAATCAAGCACAGCGAATGGGGCATCGACAAAGACACCTTTCTGATTTTTCAAAACCTTTACCGGCCCCCATTCCAGTGTCACTAAGAGATCAATCCAGCCATCTTGGTCGACATCCGACCAAATCGAACCGGTGACCAATCCAATGTCATGAAGTGGTTTGGCAACCTCATTGGAAACATCGACCAACGTCCCGTTATCATTTCGCAAAATTCGTGAACTAGCCGCTAGAGGCCATTGGTGAGCGCGGAAACGCGTTCCGACAAAAAGGTCCAAGTCACCATCACGATCAAAGTCTGCTGCCGAAACACTGCTCCTGGGAACTCGCAGATCAGGAATTTGCTCAGCAGGAGCTCTTCTCAAATTTCCACTTCCGTCATTGAGATAGAGGCGATCTCGCAAGGAGGGACTGCTCGGTTCATGTTCATACCCACCGCTGGCGACATACAAATCAAGGTCTTCGTCCACGTCAAAGAAGACGGCTCCCAGATCTTCATAAATAAGACTGTCGAGAAAGCTTGATGACGGTTAAAGATTTCCCGAAACCAGACGCAGAGGGTTGGGGATGTGACTACCCCCAGTCTTTGCACCAGCTTGAGTGAGAGAATTGGGGTTAGTAAAGCGGGTCAGATATTAGCCACGGAAAAAAGCTGTAGACTTTGTACCCAATTTCGCGCCAAGCCGACTGGTTGTGCGGGCCCATAGATCCAGCAGGGTCTGGTTCTTAGGTCGGTCCTGCCTACAGCTGAAGTGAATGATGCCTGTTACAGGTAAAGTTATGCAAATTTTAAGATTGGATACCTCAATGCACGAGAAAGTTTTTTTAGCCACAATTGGTTTGGCCGCTGTGTTGCAAATCATGGGGTGCGGGGAAAGCGAGAGTACAGTCGACAATTCTCCCACCGCCACTCCTGCTGCCACTCTTGACCCCGCAGTGAAAGCGAGTTCCCCGGAATTGGCCAAACATATGGGAACTTATAAGCAGAAGATGGCCTTCGGAAGCTTCATAATTATGACTCTTAAAGGAGATGGAACATTTGTGTATGGGACCGACACGAAACCGCGTATTCACACGGGTGAATGGAGTGTTGATGACGAAAAAATTCAGATTACGTTCTCGAAGAAAGTATTGGTGGGCCAAACTAGTCGTTACAGATTTGACGGTGATGGCCAATTGACTTTGATGGAGTGGTTAGTTGACGGCGAATTTACGGAAGTAGGTGAATCCTTACGGGATGTTTTCAATAAAGTTAAGTAAGAAGTTAGAATTGGCGGCGGCTTTTGCGTCTAAATAAGGTGCTGAGTGTCGCGGTTTTTCTTTCTGACAAGGGCAGGATGGGCAGAAGCCCCTCGGCAGCCTTCTTCACTTTCTCTTCCTGCGACTCGCCCTGCTCGCGAAGCACGACCCAGAGTTGGGTATGAAGCTTGTACCGCTCGAATAGTCGCAGGGCCTCGTGATGCACGCCCCAGAAGGCGAGGAACTCGATGTCCTGTTTTGATAGGCGACAAGCTCACGCTCAAACTCGGCGACGTGCTCCTGCCGCTAGTCGTAGGCGATTCTGGGGATGCGCATCTTTGCGACCATGGTGGCGCGATCTTCAGGGGAACTTTTTTTGGCATCGAAAAGAACGATGCACCAGGCGGCAAGGTTGGCCCGGTCAAAAAGATCGGCGGCAGCAAGCGGTCCTGTCAGCCCGGAGATAATGAGCAGGGCTAACAGGATTTTATTCATGGGTTTCTCACGCTTGTTGGTGATGATGATCAAAGCCACGATGATTTCACGAGAGGTTTTCCCCTTGTAATTTTTCCAATGAAGTGAATGAAAACGCAAACTTTGCGAACGTTTCCAGCACGTCTTCTGGGCGGTCGCGATGCAGTTGATGACCGCAACCCGAAAAACGAACAAGCTGGCACGAAGTGATCGCGGCGGAGGCAACCTCTGCATCGGTGTCGATCAGTGCGCCGCCCGCCCTGGGGTCTGCCTGCAGTAGCAACGTGGGGCATTGGATCCTCGAGAAAACTGCGGGCATGTCATAGCCGTCGAGCCAGCGGCCTTCGATGACAGGAGTGAGCACTGCCGGGTCGATCTGACTGAGGCACTGCGCGCTCCACTGCAGCGAGGCGCGGTCGCGCACTTCGCCGAGCCGCTTGTAGCCGCCGTCGTCACGCGGGAGGCGGATCTCTGCTAGTGCGTCGGTGATTTCGTCAATTCCGCCACCGCGTCGGGCGGCCTCGCGCATGCCGATGAACTGCGATTGCCATAAGCTGCCAGCGATTCGATTTCCCATCATGTGGAATGGTGGGTCTTCAAGGACGATGCCACGCACCTGTTGCGGCAGTTCCGCAGCTACGGCGGCCGCTACCATCGCACCGAGTGAGTGCCCAAAAATCACCAGTGGCGTTGCAAGTTCGTCGCGAATAATCCGAACGGCATCCGCGACATAGTCATCGACTAAGTAGTCCCCTCCGCGCGGCGATTCGCCATGCCCACGTTGATCGAGCGCAATGACTTTCCAACTAGCCGCCAGTGTCGGCATCAGCGGTTGCCAGTCTTCACCGCAGCGGGTGACGCCATGCAGCAGCAGCAGCGTCGGCCCTGCACCCCGCTCGATGGATCGAAACAGGAGCGGATTGAGCCAACGGGGTGTTGTGGATGTCATCTTTCGCACACCGCCAGCTTCCCGGCTTTGATGAAACCACCCTGCATCACGGCGAGTAGTTTGTTGCGGTTTTCAAGAATGGAAATGTCTTTCGTCACGTCACCGTCGACGATCAGGACGTCGGCCAGTTTGCCAGATTCGAGAGTGCCAAGTTCGTGCTCGCGGCCCATCATCTTCGCGCCCCCAAGGGTGGCACAGCGAATCGTGTCGAGGACCGAAAAGCCGACGTCGTTGACGAAGAACGTCAGCTCCTGTGCATAGGTGCCGTGCGGCGTCCAGCCAAAACCGTAGTCGCCACCCAGTCCGATCGTGCCGCCGGCGGCGAGCACCTTTCGGCAGCTTTCCGAGCCAGCTTCCAGTGTTTCCTGATGTCCATCGATGACTTGCTGCGAGAGGCCGAACTCTTTGCCGCGCTCGACGCTGAAGAGTTCAAATCCGAGCCCCGGACACATTGGGACATTCCGTTTGAGCAACAGTTCCAGGCATTCATCATCCATGAAAGTGCCGTGTTCGATGGCGTCGTAGCCAGCCCTAAGCGCGTTGCGGATGCCTTCGGTGGCGCGGCAATGTCCAGTGACCTTCAGCCCGTGGTTGTGCGCCGTCTCCACCACCGCGTGCATTTCATCGAAGGTCATGGACAGGGTATGGTGATCATTGATGTCGGGCGAAGCGGCGTCACCCGTCGGGTAAGTCTTCACCCATTCGATACCATCCTTGACCAGCTTGCGCACAGCAGCTCGCGCCTCGTCGGGGCCGTTGACGATGAAGACGATGCCCTCCATGCCGATCCTGCGGTAATCGGGATTCCAATCCATCAGTCCACCAGCGCCACAGATTTCGCGGCCACTCGCCGTCAAACGCGGCCCGGGGATCAAATCCTCTTCGATCGCTTTTTTCATCCACACATCGATGTTGTGCAGACATCCTCCGCTGCGTGCGCTGGTGTAACCACATTCAAGGGCGGTCTTCGCGTTCACCGCCGCCTGGAGCGTGACGTATTCGACCGGATATTTTATGTCGAGATCCTGCAACTCGGTGACGTTGAAATAAGTGAGGTGGATGTGGGCCTCGATCAGCCCCGGCATGATCGTGCCGCCGCCCGCGTCAACCACTTGGGCGCCGGGAGTTAGTGGTGCGTCCGCAGAGCGTCCGGCGTAGGTGACGTAGCCATCGGTGACAATCACAACCGCGTCGCGGACTGGCGCTGCCCCGGTGCCATCGATGAGCTGACCGTTGTGGACACGGGTGATACCTGTCGCTGTTTTCATGGCCGGATTCCACGGGGGGAGCTGTCTTTAAGTGAGATGCTCGCTACGGCGCTGAGGAAACCACCCCCGGCGGGATTGCGAACGCCCAAAGTCCTGTGTACTGTATACAGTACACAAAGCGAGCGAGGCCTGTCAACCGCCGCGATTTCCGGTCCTCGAAGTTTGCATGAACCATGAATGTGAGCAGTTTGAAGAAGAACCTGCGGCCACTGTCGCTGGTCCATTCAATTTACCAAACGGTGCTGGAAGCAATCGTGTCGGGCCAGTTGCCGCATGGCTCAGAGCTGAACAGCGTGAGCCTGGCAAAGCAACTTGAGGTCAGTCGGACGCCGCTGCGTGAGGCGCTGCGACTGCTTGAGCGCGACGGGCTCGTCCAGCAGGAAGGTAACCACAAGGCGCGCGTCGCGGAGTTTTCGGCAGACGACATTCGCGAGATCTACGAGGTTCGTTTGCAACTGGAAGCCGCATCCGCCGAACTGGCCGCGAAACGCATTTTGCCGGACGTGATTAGCGCGTTACGCAGCGAAACTGATGCATTGAACCAGCATACGGGCGATGTCGATTGGTCTGAGAAGGCGATTGCGTTCGACCTGCGCTTTCACGAAGCAATTGCTACAGCCAGTGGGAACAAGCGATTGAAAGACGAAATCCATCGCTACCGTTTGCTTGTTCGCAGCTTTTGTGTGATGACCGGACGACAAGCCACTCTGCAACAGGCACTGAACGAGCATATCGCCATTCTTGATGGGCTGGCGACGGGGAGACCAGCCACGGCACGCAAAGCCATGGCAGAGCACATCACATCGCGATTGAATGAAGTACTCAGTCGCATGGCAGTTACAAATAAAGCCCCAACGTCGAAGTAGAATACTCACCATGATTTGAATCTTCTTCCACCTGAATGTTGTACTCTGCATCCGGCAAGTCTCCCTTGCGTCAGCTCAACAAGCAATCTTCGATCTTAACAAGACCGCAAAAGCAATTCCTTGCGACCCGGAACTTGTCGCAACACTTGGTGCTGAGTCGCAATCAGGCGGCGATGTGGTTCGTGGAGCAGTTCAATTTAGCAACGCCAAGTTGGCCTGCTTGTCTTGTCACAAGATCGGTTCGCATGGTGGAAGCGTCGGGCCTGAATTGACCGCAATCGCCAAGGACCAGCCGTTATCCGACTTTATCGAATCGGTGTTCTGGCCACGCCGCGGTGTGAAGCCAGAACACACAACAGGGACGATCCTGAGCGACGGCGGTGAAGTGTTCACAGGATATAAGATCAGCGAGACAGAGCAGGAAGTCGTGATTCGGGAACCTTCTTGCCTTTGCCGAATTCCACATCGGCTTGACGCTATTTGGCAATGATCTGATCTACTATGTGACGTTTCTGAGGCATTCTGACAGTCCTTTCCGGGCAATTCCCGATCAGGATTCTCTCACTCACAGTGATGCAACTTTATGGAGGAGGTCAGTGTTTGATATTCCGCTGAGTTCTTTGCCTCCCAAGGGTAGCTTGGCAAAACCGGCAATTTGACCGCATCAACCGTACTATCCTTCGATTGTGTTGTCATGTCCTGAGAATCTGTTGGTTATTAAAAGCTGCTGAGCGACTTGTCGTCCACGTTCACCTGTAAACCTCCTGCCAATGATTGTGAAATGAAAACTCCAAGACGACGTGACGTGTTACGTTCCGTTGGCGTTTCGCTTAGCTTGCCGTTTATGCCTTCCGCAGCACATGACATTGGAAAAGGAATTTCCGATAAAGCTCAGTTGAACGCGCCGAATCGCATGGTCTGCATTGGAAATATGCTGGGTTTCTATCCTGCCACATTTTGGCCGGATACTCCGGAACACGATAAAGAAAACGACGGGAAAAGAGAGAAGCATGCTTCTCTTGTGACCCGTAAGGAGTATGAGTTAGGTCCAACCTGCAAAGCATTGGAATCACAGCGGCAGAATTTTACATTGATCAAAGGGCTTGATCACCTGCTGACAGGCGGACACTTTGCCATTCACGCATTCCTGACCGGGGTACGGAAAGTGGATGCAAAGTCGATGCCAACTGCCAGCATGACGTTTGACCAGTACGCAGCAGATTTCGTCCCCGGGCAAACGAGCTCGTACCCAACTCTCACAGTAGGCAGCGATTCAGGAATTCACGGTGAGTTCAATCATGGGCCGTCTAAGTGGCACCGTAAAAGAACTTCAATTCACATCACTTATACAAAATCGACGAAGCGGCTGCCTTGCACAAACACCCGTTGTCAGAATTGACGATGTGAATATAAAAGCAAAAATCCTGGGCTAATCTTCGATACGGTTATAGATCAGAAAATGATCCGGTGCGTTCTTAGAAGTACCACGAAAGATTCCACGCCCCTGCTCGTACCATTGACCATCGTGAACCTTGTAGACCGAGTGGTAAGTACCTTGAGGGTAGAAGGTGTAGAAGTGATTGACACCATCCTTGATTTCAATTCGCATTGGAATCACGATCGTATTTTTCAACTCACCGCTTGCATCGTAGGCCTCAAGCGTTTCTTGGTGAGGCTCGATTCGCTTGATCCGGTAGGAACCGTCAGGACGAACATATTTCCAGGCTCCCTTCAGTTTCTCCCATTCGGCGTTCACGGGGTTTATCTCGGCAGCTGTCTTCATGACCCATTTGAGTTGCCCACCACTGACTCCTTTGCGAAGTTCATTCCACTTCGTGTCATCCGAGGAATCGTCGCGTAAGGCCTGGATCTTCCGGTCAAGTTGCGTCTTCTCCTCGTCTGTCGATGGCATCTTTGTCGAATCCAGTAAATGGAAGATACGATACTGGTGTGATCGGCCACCGGCGGTCGTTCTGACCAGTCGAGTGAGCCCCCACATTTTGAACGCCGGGTCAATTTCCATGACTTGCCGAAAGTGGGGACCCGCCAGCTCTTTTTCAGCATTGACGTATTCTTCTTCACGACCTTCGATCGGTTGAAAGTAGCCGAACCGGGCAACATCGACATCTGGAGTTGCTGCACCTTCGAAGTCAACGATCTCGTAGGTTTCGGTGTACAGCATTTCGCGAGATGCCACGGTTCGCTGCATCAATGCCTTTTCATCTAGTTCACCACCAAGCTCGTTCCGAATCGCCCACCACCGTGGAGGCCGAAGCGAATCATCCAACGAATTGAAGCCCTGCAGGGTGACATACTGACATCCCATGCGTTCCGGGTTGGCCGCTCTCAGCAAGCCCTAAAACAGGATGTCCCCTCGCCGACATCGCGCCTCGTGGATTTTCAACCACTCTGCTTCCACCGCAAGATACTCATTCTCACCGCCTTCTGGCACGCTCATATAACTGAGTTGGATAAAGTTATAGGGTCGTTTCGCAAGCTTCACACGCATCTCCACGGGACGACCTTGGTCTTTTTTTTTCGCGTCGTTTTCTGACTTGTTTTCTTTGCCATCGGTTTTCGTTTCCACATCAGCAGCGTCAGTCACTGTAAGGCTTAAAGAACTCAGCGGCATAGCTACCGCTATTGTGAGTGCCAGAAATAGCTTCGTGAATTGGAGTCCACCGCGACTCAGTTCCCGACGAGAGTTTTTTGATGTTTTCATTTTTATTCTCCTTGAGAAATTGATAAACAAGAATAGTCCGCTCAGGTTTTTCTCTTGGCGAATCATTCATGCTTTTTCAAAGTGATTGTGATACCCTCTTCATTGGGAACAGGGATTCCATCTACCGTTCGGTTGACAATCGTGTGAGCAAAGATCCCCGGCTCCGAGAAATCAAACAGGCAGTACTCATGGATCACTCCAGCAGGACTGTCACCTTTACGTTCCCGCAGCATCTTTCCGTCATCCACCGCAACGACCTTTCCACGCATCGAGACACCTGTGGATGAGTGATAGTCCACGACGATGGCCTTCTCCGTAGGGCTGTATGAACAGACCGCCCGCACTTCAAAAGCGTCATCAGCTGTACCGCCCTTCGGTGTGCTGGTCCACTCACCGATCACAAGCTTTCCCGATGGACTGAGCCGGTGTGTTGACACAATGCGATTGGTTCCTGCCGCGATTCCGTAACCTTTGCTGCCGGGTTCGTCGTGTTCACCGGTGTAGGTGCCCAACAATGGATCCAGCATCTCAAGCTTGTCAGCAGTGACAATCGGCATTGTCGTATTTTCGCATGTCCAAACGCCACCTTTGCGGTCCATTCCAGCCGTGGAATGCATACGATCGCCGATGATCTGCGCCACGATCGAAAAAGGCGAACTCTTCCAGTCCGTAGCTTCATCTTCTGGTGTCAGGACCCGCATGCGTTCCACGTCCATCACCACATACTTTCGGCCACCGGCACTGATCACCCCGTCTCCTTCGCCACTCGATATTTCATCTGAACCTTGGGTCATCTGCTTGTATTTAAAGTGAAACTTCTCCTCTGAATCTGTCGACTCGATCGTCAATCGCTCTGTCACTCTTTGGCCATCTATATTCACCCCCGTCTTCAACCAAGTTCCTAAAACTTGCTGTGTCTGATGCTTCATCTCAGCCACTGTCTGCGCCTCTTGAGTCATCGAAAGACCCTGAAGCAACACTATCAACATGGGACACAAAAGGCATAATGTTCGCGACCGCATCGACATTTGGGTTCTCACTTGTTCAATCTGGTGAATCTTGTGGCTCCTCGCGAAATCCGTTTCCGCGGCCAGCCCGTTTGCCCATGTTCATCAGCTCCGACACGGCAAAACTTATCCCTTGAGGGCAAGACGATTCACCGCTGTGGCTCTCGAGCTCCAGTGTGAAATCAGTGAGGAGGGTGCCCGAGAAAAAACTCCCTTTCAGAAAATAAACAATAAGGTCGGCAGAGGTCGTGGCTCGAGTCAGTCTCGACTTTGAGCCTCTTTTTGGATCAGATGTTCAAGACATTTGGGGCGAATTCGCCCCATAGAATTGCACCATTGTGAATGAGCGAATCTTGATCGGTCGTGCTGCCCGGAAAGGACTTTCACAATGCCCCAAAAACGTCACACAGTGGATCAAATTCTTTGCCAAGCTGCGTAAAGCCAATGTGGAACGCGGTAAAGGGCAAGAAAGTGTCTACAATTTGCAAGCTGCGATAGATCACCGAACAGACCTACGTATCGCTGGTGCAATAAGTACGGCGGCATGAAGCCCGAGATGATCAAGCAACCGAAGGCTCTGGAGAGAGGACGCACGGCTAAATAAAATGCTTGCTGAGAAGGCTCTCGCCATGGAAATCCTAAAGGAGGCTGGCAAGAGATCCTGCTAAGCCCTGAACGTCGGCGACGTGGTTACCACGGTGCATTAACGCTTGAGCCCTAAGAGAGTGGCGTGCGTGCCGCGTTCAGGGGCAAACTCGCAACACCCAGCGAGATCAGTCGCATCGGATAGACAATGAACCGAGTTTGGTGCAAGAGATGCGTTTACTGGCTTCTCAACATCCGAATTTTGGATCGGGTCGCATTTATCGGTTGCTGACGCAGCAAGGTTGGGCAGTCAACGAGAAATGCGTCCATCGACCTTGGAAGCGAGACCCTATGCAAGTCCCACGAAAACAACATCGCAAGCGACGATTTCCTCGTGGAAGTGAGATTAGGTGAGTGGGTCACGGTGCCCAGCACAAGGATCATGTGTGATCATTGAGTTCGTGATGAATCGGACCTGTCTCTTATACACATCTGACGCTGCCG
>CAJXTM010000007.1 GCA_913061385.1 uncultured Rhodopirellula sp.
ACACGTAAGGAGTCGTCGGCAGCGTCAGATGTGTATAAGAGACAGATCCAGCACCTTGCTACGTTTTCGTTCAGTCACGGACGAAGAGATAGCGGTAAGTATGTCAGAGGATGCGAATGATTTGGAACTTGCTCTCGTTCGAAGCAACGCAATTCCCCCGGGCTCTACCAGATTGGTTGCAAGAATCGATGAGTCCCTGCCTGGGATGGCAATCACGCCCGTCGCGACTCAGGTGACTTCAAAAACTACCGTTCTTGCGCACTTGGAATACTCGCCGTGGCCGATTCCCAGACCCGATGTGAATCTCAAGCAGAAGCGAGGAAAAGTATTGAAAGACTCAGATCTCGCGACGCCCTGATTTTTTTAACCAGACTCGTCTTCCAGCAAACCGCGTTCGTTATTAGACCTTCAAAAGTATCAGAATCGACTCATGATCACACTTCAGGGTTTCGGGAAAGATTACGGAGATTTTACGGCAGTCGAATCAATCGACTTGCATATCGCCGCCGGTGAGACTTTTGGGTTCATCGGACCTAATGGCGCCGGAAAAAGTACGACGATTCGATTTCTTGCAACATTGCTGCGGGCAAGTCGTGGTCGAGGTGAGGTAGCGGGATGTGACGTCATGGGTGATCCCGTGGGTGTTCGGCAATCTGTTGGCTACATGCCTGATAACTTTGGTGTTTATGACGGGATGCGGGTTTGGGAATTTCTTGATTTTTTCGCGGTCGCCTACCGTATCGGTCGTGTGGAACGGAAAAACATTATCGACAATGTGCTTGAATTGCTGGACTTGACCCACAAACGTGATGACTTTGTCAACGGTCTGTCACGCGGCATGAAGCAGAGGCTTTGTCTTGCAAAAACCTTGGTGCATGATCCTCCGGTTCTCATCCTTGACGAACCTGCCAGTGGTCTTGATCCGCGTGCACGCGTGGAAGTGAAAGCGCTACTGAAAGAACTGAGAAATATGGGAAAGACCATCTTGATCAGTAGTCATATTTTGACAGAACTAGCTGATTGCTGTACTTCTATTGGCATCATCGAACGCGGACAGTTGCTGATGCATGGGCCGATTGACAGTGTGTATCGGCAAATACGTCGTAATCGAATCGTCGAGATTCAATTCGTCGCGGGCGAAGATGCAGGAATGTCGATCCTCCGCAGTAGCCCTCACTTGAGATCGATTGAAATGGCACCGAATGCTGTGGTTGCTGAACTCCAAACAGACGATGAGGGGTTGGCAACGCTGATGGAAGAAATGCTAAATGCGGGCGTAAGGATGAAGTCATTCAATGATCGCGACCCTACCTTGGAGGATGTCTTCATGACAGTGACCAAGGGTTTGGTCTCTTAAATGGTGCTGCAGATTCGTGGCAGAACATCCAGTAAACCGGTGGGATCCGCACACCCCTCGAAACGCAGCGTTGTCACTACAGCTTTAACTCAATAGCTTTAACTCTACAGCTTTAACTCAATAGCTTGGCTGCGATCTGTTCAGCGATTGCCACAGGTTCAGCAGTGGTCGTCACGTCAATGATTCGACGCTCGTCGAAAGAACGCAGCCATGTTTCTTGACGGCGAGCTAGTTGGCGAGTGTGGGCGGATACTTCTTCGATCAAAGTTTCGGTTTCCGATCGATCCTCTGAAATCCACTCGATGATTTCTCGATAGCCAACAGCCTGAGCGGCAGTGCGAGACAGATTTCCGTGCGTTGTGAGTAAGGTCTGCACTTCAGAAATGAAGCCGTCTTCGAACATCTTTTGGACTCGACAGTTGATTCGTTCATGAAGTTCTGAACGTTCCCAGTTCAATGTGAATACGTTGCATTCATTTGGGTCTTGGTAGTGATCGAATTGAGTTTGGTGGTGGCTGATTGGAACACCGGTTTGATGAGAAACCTCAAGGGCCCGGATCATCCTTCGAGCATCATTTGGGCCGATACGATGGGCGGCCAATGGATCAACCTGCTGCAACCGTTCTCTTAGAGCCTCAATCCCATGATTCTGTAAATCGGATTCCACGGCTTTACGGAAATCCCAATCTGCCGGTGGCCCGGGATCAAAGCCTCTCAGGACTCCTTTAAGAAACATCGGGGTTCCACCAACGAAAATTGGCTGACGACCCCTTTGGCGAATTTGCTCGACGACTTTGTGTGCCGCTGCTAGATAGCAGGCAACACTGAAATCCTCTGTCGGCTCTACCAAATCGATCAAATGGTGGGGGACATCTTGACGCTCCTCGAGGGTTGGCTTCGCAGATCCGATGTCCATGCCACGATAAACGGCGATCGAGTCAAGTGAGAGAATTTCACCATCGATGATTTCTGCCAGAGCTACGGCGATCGTGCTTTTTCCTGAGGCAGTGGGGCCAGTCAGGACAATCGCGTCCTGTACCAGTGACCTATAAGAGACAGGTTCTTGCCCACGCGTCGAGTTCTGTTGCATTGCTGCTGGCGTTTCAGGAAGTTTCCGGAACATCAATGGTCCGCATCAGGTAATCGGTTCTATGGACCCGCAAAATCATATCCGGTCGTGGCACTGATATACAGTAAACCACTCGCAAGCTTTCTTGGGCAGGGGCTTGATGGGTTGACAGACCAAATTATTCAGAGTGCGGATTATCTTTTGGATTCCAGTAACCACCAGTCGAAGAAATCGTAGATCTGTTGGTTGGATTCCAAGTTCGGCCCATGTGTCGCGCGGTTGGTCATCGCCACCCGGTTCTCGTAGCCGAGCATGCGGTTAATTGAAATCAGATGATTCAAAGCAGTCCAACGCTCTAGGCGATCGGCGGTACCACCGGATACCAGCAGTGGTCGCGGCGCCATCAAGGCATGCAATTCTACAAGGTCATGTCCCCTTTCGATTAAGGTTTTGTAAGAGCCGGTGCGGGGTGCGCCTTCGCTGGGAAGTTTGCGGAACTTTTGGGATTCTTGAAGGCCATTTACTTCACCAAGTTCAAAACCAAGATACCAGCGGTCCCAATAGTTTACAGAGCCACCGGCGTTCTGTTTGCGACGATCTCGTTCATCAAAAACGATGCCTGCATCCGACCAAGCCGCACAGGCAAACTTGTCGTAAAGGCAGGAAGCAAATAGTGACCACTTGCCCCCAAATGAATGACCGACAATGCCGATCCGATCGGGATATACCTCAGGCCGTGAAGCAAGAAAGGTGTGAGCGTTGGCAGCAGCAAAGGCCAGTGCCGATAACGGTTGAGTTTTGACCTCTTTGCCTTCACTGCCAAAGTACTGACCTCGATGCCCCGCTTCACGAGGATTCTCAAAATTTACACCAGAATTAGGTTTGCCAATGGAAAGTGTGACGAAGCCTCGTTTTGCTAATTGCCAGCCAAAGTCTCTTAGTTCAACTCCCTTTCCGATGCCTGTCTGGGCATCATAATACGGCACCACCACTGCGGGAAACGGTCCGTCACCATCGGGGATCAACATGAAGGCATCAACCAATTCACCGCCAATCCCGATTCCGATTTTCAGCTGCCGCTGGGTTATGTTTTCGCGACGCGTGATCTTGATTGACTGGACGGTGGGATTGGCGGTGAGTTCTGGCCACGGTCCCATCATTTCCTGCCAGGTCTTGAGAATCTCAGCACGACGGTTTTTCCAATGGTGCGCTGTGGTGACCCTCGTCCCATCTTGATTTTGCAGGGGTGAGCGGTAGTCACCCATTTGATTCTGGTACTCAGGTGGGGGCTGATAGAAAGAGGCCAAGGGTGACGATGGTGCGATGTTCGTTGTGACCCACTGGGCCCTTCTAGTTGCATCAGCCGCAATGCGGGCCTTGCGAGCAGAGATGCTTCGGAAATTCCATGGCCATTTTGAGTTGGCTGGCAGGTCATCAAGTATTCGCTGCAAGTTCTGCTTCCGCTTGCCTGCAGAGTCTGTTTGTCGCGCTGGTGTAATCGTGTTCTGCTCGAGTGGATCCGCGGCCAAATCGAAGAACTGACCAGAGGAATAAAGTTTGTATCGGTGATCTCGAACCACTCGGTCCTGAGCGTATTGCGTGAATGTCCATGGTCGTGTCCATGAGCTGGTTGCTGGCTGTCGAAGTAGTTTTGCAAAACTGTTGCCATCAACTTTTAGCGTTGATGGGATTGATACGTTTGCGATCTCAAGCAGAGTCGGAAACACATCGGCAGCATTCAGCAAGGCGTCGCTTTCAACACCTTCTGAGACCCAAGACGGACCATTCACTATGAATGGCATGTTGATACCACGTTCAGTGAGCGAATAGATCCCTTCTTCTGAAATTCGGCCATTGCGCATGCCGCCCAAGCTGTTTTTCATTCCTTGGTCTGATCCGTTGTCAGTACCATTGTCAGTGGCAATAAAAATCAGTGTGTTCTCTCGCAGTCCCAAATCCTCAATTGATTGGGTTATTCGCCCGATCAAGTGATCGGCGTAGTGCAACATGCCAGCAAACTTGTCTCTTGGCGAAGCTTTTGAATCGGGGCTGAGAGGTGTTGTCGTGACCGGGATATGGGTCAGGATCGCAGATTGATAAAGAAGAAAAGGTTCGTCACGGTGACGTTTCATGAAGTCGATCGAGTAATCCGTGAAGACGTCTGGGCCAAACTGACCTTGAGCATTGATGCGTTTACCGTCGCGAATGACATAGGGGTCCCAGTAACGTTTTTTGTGTGCGGGCAATCCGGGCTTAGCCTCTGGCCAGATGCAGTGTTCCTGAAATCCATGTTCTTCAAGTGCGTTCCGTTGCTTAGGATCAAACAGATCATTGATTTGCCATTTACCCGAAATGGCGGTCTTGTATCCGGCATCACGTAGCAGACGTGCGAAACTGATCTCACGATTCCAGTCCAGAAAACCACCGCCGTAGATCGCCGAATCGTGATGTGTGTGCCAACCCGTACGAAACGGGTAACGTCCAGTCAGCAGCATGGTTCGTGTGGTACTGCATACTGGTGTGACATAGAAGTTGCGAAACTTCATTCCGGTGGAACAGAGGCGATCGATGTTGGGGGTCTGATTTTCCTGGCTGCCATAGCATCTCAGCCAGTCCTTACCGACGTTGTCGAGCAGAATGAAAACAATGTTGGGCTGTTCTCGATTCGGTGGAGTTTCCGCGGTAGATTTATCGCAAAGAGTCGCATGGCATGAAAGAAATACGAGGGTAACAGCTCTGAGAAGTGGATTCATCAGCATGGTCTCCATCATTAAACGGCCTTGATCTGGGCAATGCTTGGCCCATCTTAGCCAGTGCCAGGATCAGAAAGGGCGTATTGCAGGCTAAGGTCACAGGGAATCAGTTGGCGACCAGTCCACATGCGAGTCAGATCTCGAACTGGTAGAAAACCATTGTCTCTGGCCAAGGTGACTGCGTGTTGATTTGGTTGGGGGACATCCCAGAAAGTGGTTCGGCTGGTTTTGGCCAGCAATTTGCTGATCATCTGCGTTGCAGTGCTGGGTGTTGCTGCGACCATCGGTCCGATGTAGCTGGCGAGATGGCCCTCACGGATCATGCCGCTACCGTCTTGCAAATTGACTGTATGGGAATGTGCGGCCAGTCGCTTGATCCACTGACGACGGTCAACCCCAAAAGCCGTGAGGTCCAATGGTTGATTCCATTGCCCGTTGGTGGCGCCACGATCCCCATCCAGCGGTTTGCTTTCCGAATCGCCATCGCGTTTCCAACGATGAAACGCCCATTCATCTTGAAACCCAAGTTGGCTATAGACGAGTTTGCCGGCCGGTGTTGCATCCAGTTTGATGCACCGAATATCTCGTGAACGCAGATGATCAAGACACGTGGCAATCAACGCAACTGCGATTCCTTGGCGGCGATATTCCTCATGAACCAACATCATGCCGATCCATGCCAAATCACGTCCATAGCAGGTTGTTGTGACCGTGGCAATGATTTCTTCGTTGACCGCTACTGCAAAGCACCCTTGCGGGTCATGGTCCAACAAGCGTTCCCAATCGGTTGTCAACTGATTCCAACCCGAGGCTCGACAGAGCTTCATCGCCGAGGGTATGTCTTTTGCTGTTAACCGTCTGACTTGATGAATCACAGCGGGCTCCGAATACAACTCTCATGTTACCGGCCAGAATTATACAACCGGGTCGTTTCTCTTGCCGCAAACGGCAGTCTTCAATGGACAGCAATCTTCATGGCTGAATCATAGCTGAGTCCGGAATTGATCAATCGGGCGTCGTTGCGAAGGTAATGAAAGGCCACTGCACGACGTGGTCGCTCACTAAGATTTGGAGCCGAGAAATGTGGGGTGTTGCCGTGGTGGAATGAGATGCCACCACTCTTGATTGGAAAAGGGTGCATATCGAGTTGGTTGCGAAGGTCTCCTCTGATCTGCAGGTTGAAGGGCTCATCCTTTGGGGCAACATGCGGTAGGACCTCGGTTTGGTGCTGATTGCAATAGTGCAGGCAACCGTTGGATGTGGTTGCATCGTCCAGAGCAATCCACACGGTCAAGGTGGCGTCCAGATCATCAGGACCAAAATAGAAATTGTCCTGGTGGATGGGTTTGGGGCCACCAACACCAGGTGGTTTCATGAATACTTGGCTGAAAAACAGATGGGTCTCAGAACCGATCAATTGCTGGATCAGAGGAACCAGCAATGCATGAGTCCCAAGCTCGGAAAACGATTCACGGTGGAAGGCAGGATTATCAAGTTTTCTTAATCTATTTGTCTCATCATCAGATTTCTCAACGTACCAATGACGTTCTTTCTCACTCAGTGATTTCAGGAAGTCCCTGCTCCAGATGACCAAGTCATCCAGAACCGACTGAATAGTTTGAGAGTCAAACAGACGGTCAACGGTCAGGTGCCCGGTCTGATGGAATTGTTCCAACTGTTGCTCATCGAGGGCTTGCTTGGACACTTACATAGATCCCGTAGTGAGGTATTGCGAACTCAACCTAGGTTCCCGAGAACGGCAACACAATGGTAACAACGGTGCTGCCATTCTTGGATCAATGTCTAATCAGCGATCGAAGCGTTTGAAAGGGTTGCGACATCTTCAGTTGGTGTGGCAGGCTTGGGATGCAGGTACTGATCAATTTTGGCCGGTATCGTTTTGATTGCCGTATTGCCTGCCATGGCAAGAAGCACGATCAGGCCTAGTCCTGCAAACGTTTTCGTGAACCATCCGGCAGCAAAGGAGCCCATCACGTCTTTGCTGCTGGACAGCCACAACAGGACGCCTGCTATCAGCGGCGCACCGACCACGGTGACCGCTTGGGCAGCAATGATGGTTGGTGCCCGGTTAAAGTCCAGAATCAAGGTGGCGAGGGCGATGGACATGCCGGTTAGTAATGCGATGGTCGTCATCACGCGAGGTGCACGATCCGTCGGTTTACTCCCCATGCCAAGACAGTCCGAAACGATAAAACCACCAATCATGGAATTGATCAGAAATGATGAGAATGCCGCCGAGAAAAGACCGAGGCAAAAGATGATTTTACCAAACGTGCCAAAGGTAGTTCCCAAGGCATCAGCCACCTGCACGGGGTCATTCAGCACGACCTTTGATCCGGTGTAGAGTCCAGCTGCCGCGGTCGACATCAACATCACTGTGATCAAAGTCATGATCACTGCCCCAACCCGGGCGTCCAAAATGCCATTGCGAACTTCGCTCTGATCCCAGCCTTTTTGACGTACCAGATAAGCTTGGTAAAACGCAGCTGTGATCACGAAAGTCGTGCCAACTAGACCAAGCACGGCAATCAGTCTATCAAGAGTGTCTTGTGACGTCGTGTCACTGCCGACCGTCGTTAATGACGGGATGAAACCGCGGAAAAGATCGCCGAGGTTGGGTTGGAGAGCGACTAAATTAATCGCGAAACTGAGCAGCATCAGGCCGACAAACACCATCATGAGTCGTTCTAGCACACGATAAAAATTCTGGAAAGCAAACAGAAAGGAAATGGCTAAAAGATTAAACGCGACCACAAGGCCGGCGACGATCAGTTTGGAGTCAATGAACGCTTCAAATGCGGCGGCGACCCCGATATTGTTCCCCGACTGGAATGCGGCAGATATGAAAAAGACACAGCAACCAACGGAGATGGCCAACCAGCGACCCGCTTTTTGGCGAATTAAATTGCCCGGTGAAGTATTCGCAACTGCCCCCAATTTGGCTCCCAGAGTCATGTACACCAGCATGAAAGCCACGGACACCAGGATGATCCAGAGTCTCGAATAGCCCTGATTCGCTCCCACGGTTGAACTCGTCATGATGCTGCCGGGGCCAATGACAACACAGGCGGTGATCAGTCCGGGGCCGATACGTTGGTACCAAGGGCGGCGAGAAGTGGGTAAGTCTGTCATGGGATTGGCTGGGAAGGAGTTTGGGTGGGACAACATAGTGTGGACGAGTCGGCATGCGCGTGCAACGCGCTGACCGGTGCGTCGTCTCACAAGTCCCATATTTCAAAGTGGTCGAGATTGATTGCCTGCGAGACTCCCATGGGAGATGCGTTGACAGAATCGAGTTGTAATTTTCCGTCTACTGGTTGTAATGCAACGAAGCCATGTGGATTTTGTTGGTACAGATCAGGATGATCCTTGGCCGTCGTGTCCTGAATCGAGCTGGGAAACATCTTCAGACCAGCGAAGTAGTGGTGGCCATTTCGTTCCACATGGTTGATTCCCAAAGCGGCAACGACAGCAAGATCCTGCAACAAGGCAATAGGTCCAATATTTCCCAGGTCTTCCGCTGACAGAATTAACGGACCATATTTTGGTTGTGAATGCTGGATCGTACCCAAGGCAGCAACACTCTTGATGATCCCTTTGCAGTTCTTGTGGCTGGTGCCAGCGTATCCAAGGTTGAGTGCCCGGGGCAGTGATTCTAATTCGGCATCTGACTCGTCGATGATAATCGGCGGTGCATCGTCCCAGTTCTGGATCGTCTGCTTCACTTCCTCTTGCAAAGCGACGTCACGGTGGACGGGTTGTTCCACGAACAACAACGATCGCTTGACCATCTGATCGATTGATGTCTCGGAACACAGTCGTTGCCAATGATCCTGAAAGCACGCCATGGATTCATACTGTTCGTTGCCATCCAGAGTGAATCGCATTCTGTCGCCAACATGCGTTGTGAGCAGGGCTGACAACGCCCGCATGCGGGCAAGGTCAGCGTTGGCATCGCCGGACAGCTTGATTTTGAAATGGCTGAGACCATAGGATTTAATGTTGCTTATCAGCGAATGAGGCAATCCATCTTCGATCTTGTCCGAGGGCTGGATGTCAGCATCTGTCAGCGGATCGGAAAGACCGATGGTGTGTCGGAGTTCAACTTGACTGAGAGGTTGAGTGGGCAGCAGATTTGCGACTTCCAATCCCTCCAAATCTGGACGAATTGCTGATAACTCCATGCTCAACCGATTCTGGCGAAGAATTGTTGATAGCGTTGTTTGCTGTTGTCGGCACGTGGCATCCAGAACCGCTCGTTCCATCAGGCTAACCCCGAGATTTGCCAACAGGGGTGCTTGTTTTGTTTTTCGAGCCCAAGCGGCCTGCTGTTCATAGAGATCCATCCACCATGAAAAAAAACTGTGGTGGGGTCGCCCCATGATTGCAAAGTCTGCTGCCTGTTTGATGACGGTCAGCATCTCAGGTAAGTCATCTGAGTTGAAATCCGTTTCTGGATTCTTTGTGAACCACTTCGGAGGTAGACCTTCTGACGATGTGCCCTGCCACATTCGATTGTCAATTTCTACATGCATCCGCACAAATAGATGTGGAACTTCAGACATGCTTGCGATACCGTACCGAAATGGAAATCGCGTCTGCATGTCGAGTCGGTAAAACTCAATTCGATGGATTTGCATGCTCATCGAGCAAGGTCAGCCTTTGGCTTGGGTAATGGCGGAGCTAACCTTAGCAGGTTGCTTGTGGAGAGAGTTTGGACACAGTATCAACTGTTGCCTGTGAATGATTATGTGGCATTGACCGGCTCACACAACCGTTTGTTCATTAAATGTTGAGCGAGGATGTGATACTTCAAATGAAAGATAAGTTATATGAAAAAGCAACCTGACGTTTCTGTGATACGACTCGATGACTTTATCAAACGAAGCGGTTTGGTTGGGACCGGTGGTGAGGCAAAAATGTACATCCAAGGTGGTGATGTGATCGTCAATGGCAGTATTGAGACACGGCGACGTAAGCAACTGGCATTAGGAGACAAGGTCGAATTGTTGGGGGAAGTTCTGACGGTCACGCCATTTGAGGAATAAACTTTTCCGGTTTTTCCGAATGGATGGAGGCTTGGAGCGATTGAGCAGTCGGCGCGGTGTGGTGTCCGACATTAAGGAATGGTGGGCGATTCGTTGATGCGTTGCCCCGACGTTATTCCACTCACTGCAGACCGCAAAGTTTGCCCGCGAGCAAGGCGGAAGGAACTGCCTGTCATGAAATTCAACAACAAGTTGACCAGTGCGGCCATTGCAGTGCTCGCTCTGGTGACGACCGGGACTTCTGTATCCGCTGATTGGAGTCATTTCTGGCATAATCTGCATGTCGGATATCACCGCAACAATGCGTGGCCTGCGCCATTCAATGAAGCAGACGCGATGAATGTTGTGGCACCCTTTGAGATTATGAAAGCCAATGGCTGGCGGATGCATAACACGATTGGGCACGAATTGTTCCGTCCAGGTGACGGCGCTTTAATGGCATCGGGGAACAAACGTGTGTACTGGATTGCTACCCAGTCTCCGCCATCAAGACGGACTGTATTCGTATTGCGTGGAGGCAGTGAGCGTGAAACTGCTGCACGGGTTGCTGCCGTTCGCGACACCATCAGCCGAATCAATGTCTCGGGCGCATCTACTGACGTCCAAGTCACTGATGTGGAGCCACACCATTCATCGGGTGCTTGGGCAACAAAGATCAACCGCGAGTGGTTACAGAACCTGGCAGCACCTAGGCTGCCCACAAGCAGTGCGGGTGGTACTCCTGGCATCGCCAACTAGCTAGAAAGATATCATGGCTTTGGGCGACGGTTGGTAATGTTGTCGAAAGCTGCTGTGAAACACACATCAAGGATGGTTCCCCGTGGGGGAATCATCCTTTTTTAGCTTGTCTGCGGGTTTTAGCGATTAGGTTTAAAGTTTTTCGGTCGAAGCGGTCGATCCGGATTGGTAGTAGATAGGGATCAATCCATCAATCCACTTCCACTGATCGAGATTGATCAGTGTGATGCGGAGGGAGAAAGACACGAGCCGTGAAATCAGTGACCAAAGTTCGACGAGTTCTGTTAACTAGCGTTGTTGTTGGCACAGCGGTCACATTGACCGGATGCACCAGCAGTGGCGTGTCTCTTTCTTCAATGAACCCTTTCTCAAAGCAGGAAACGACGCTTGAGAAGAATCCCGGGATCAGTGAAGCGATTGCTGCATCTGCGGAAGGGACCAAAAGTCAATTTGCTTCCTTTGGTGGAAGTGCAAAGAAAGCATTCTCTAAAACCACCAATGCTGTAACGGGTGTTTTCCGTTTCGGCGATGGAGAGCAGGCAGAAGAAGAGGTGATTAGCGATCCACTTGGGCTGGCGAATACACCGCTAAGTGTTGGACCCGAAGTGTATGTCGCCAATGGCCGACTGTGGGAATCAACTGGTGACAACACGAAAGCAATGGAAAGTTACGGCAAGGCGCTTCAAAGCGAACCGGGTAACCCCGAGGCACTGGCAAGCATTGCGAGACTGCACCTGCGACAGGGAAATCAACAGCAGGCAGTTCAGTACTTTGAGCAGGCCATCGTGAAGGCGCCCGAAGATGCAAGCCTGTACAACGAACTGGGGATGACACTGAACACCGCTGGTGATTATCCAAAAGCTGTGGCCGCTTTGGAAAAATCGCTGGAATTGGCGCCGGGGACTTCGAAGTATGCCAACAGCCTCGCTAGCGTTCGCTTTGGAGGCGGTGATGCTGCTGCCGCTTACGAGGTGCTTAGTGCCAACAATAAGCCTGCGATCGCCAACTACAATATGGCTTACCTGCTCTACAGTAACGGCCAGATGACAGGGGCGCGTGGCTATTTGAGTCAGGCACTGGAGTCTCAGCAGGAGGGAGTTGCTGATGCAGCCGTGAAATTGGCTGTGGATCGTTCACGCAGTCTGTTGGCACAAATTGACGCCAACCTTGGTCCAGTTGCTCAGGCTGCTCCTCAAGCATCCATCGCTCACGCAAGTAGCTTAGGATCGCAATTGCCGATTCAGGCAACCAAGCCGGCAGCTTCGTTCAATCCAAACCAGCCAACCAGCCACAGCATTAGTCCTGTCAGCGGCATCCCAGCCAATGGATCGGCAGCACCAAACGCGAATTTTGGAGCTGGAACTGCGGTGAATGCATTGCCAGCGGCTGCCAGGACAGGCGGCCTCGCACTGCCTCAACTACCGGCACTGACCGAGTAGTTTGCTACTTTTTTAGTCTTATTCGACAACGCATTTGCGAACGCAAGTGCGTTTTTTTATTCGGTATCCAATGGCTGTTCGCCAGGGAATTCTGTTTCCTGCGAGTCACTTGGAAAAGGCAATGGTTGGCTGTGGAGTTCAGCCAGTGCATTGGAAGCGGCTCTTTGTTCAGCATCTTTTTTGTTGCTGCCCCAAGCACCTGTAAATGCACGATCCGCAATGACTGCCGAGATCAAAAACGACTTTCGATGATCGGGACCTGATTCACGCACAAGCCGGTAAATTGGTGTATTGGCCAGTTCGCGTTGTGCGTATTGCTGCAGTGATGACTTGTAGTTGCTTGAACCTTGGTTTTCGACGGCGGTCTGAACTTCCTCGGCCAACCATTCTTTGAGCCGTGTTTTAACGATGTCGCTACCACCATCGAGGTACAGGGCGGCGATGACTGATTCAAAGACATCACTGACTAGCGACCTCGGAAAACTCCGGTTGCGAGTGACGCCACGGCCAACGATCAGACAGCGATCGAGTCCCAGTGTGCAGGCCGCCTTGCCGCAGGAGCGACGGCTGACAACCGCGGATTTGATCTTGGTCAGGTCACCTTCGTTGTACTCAGGATAATCCTCGTACAGCCACTGACAGACAGTCAGTCCGAGTACTGCATCCCCCAGAAATTCAAGTCTCTCATTGCTAGCAAGGCGATGAGACGCTCCAGAAGCGTGTGTCAGAGCAGACAACAAGAGAGATTCATCTTGAAAGCGATAGCCGATGATTTCTTGACAACGCTCAAGCTTTGAACCTTGATCAGTGCCATCAATATCGCCTGTTCCATCCACAAGTTGGATATCGATGGCGGCATCGGTTGCTCGGGGATCCGACGGACTCACGGTGTGACCAGGGGCAGCAAACAACCAGACCCGTCTTCGGGAAAAACAGGAACCAAACTACGAGTAGTGATTCCGGTTCGTCTTCACGGGGCATGGCACAGGCATGGGATTTGTGTCACACACCGGCGATCGGGTTAGATGTCATGCTTGGACCACAACTCGAACGCCGGTGAACGACTCCGCGGTATTCTACCGCCGTCTGTGACTATTGAATAGGTTTCAATGGACCAACTTCTAATGAAGCTGTATCTTGCCAATTCGGGGGCCGAAGATACAAGAATTGAAGTGGCTTCCACTTTGCTAAGGCTTATTCATGTTGCCGCCTGCGAAAGAGTAGTCGCCACTTGTTCAATCTAGGGGAAGTCGTCGTCTGGTCAAATCATGCTCTCAGGCGGACAGTTGGCTACGGAGCAGTCGTTTCCGTAAAAGGCTTGTTTCGCCCTTCGGCAGCTTCTGCTTGTTTTCCTGCTTTGACGAAGCGATCTGCATCTTCGATGACTAGGTAGTGCCCATGGTCTGCGGTCACAATCACAGCCGTGTAGGGCCATGCATCGTTTTCATCGACCCAGTCCATGACTACTCGAAAAGCATCATCACCGCTGAGGATAGATCCGATTGCGTTGTCTGCGTTGTTGGCGTGGTTTGCCCAGTCAACGTCTCCTGACTCGACGAGTAACCAGAAGCCATCGATCGACTGCTCCAAGACTAGCAGAGCTGCTCTTGTCATTTCCGCAAGTGTGGGATTTTCCGTGATGTCGGCCGATGTGTATTCTTCTTTTTTATCTTTGTTATCGATTGTAGGATTGAATTTTCCATCTGCGGTTTGGAATGGCAGGTGTCCACCTGTAGTCCCGAAGAATCCAAGCAGTCTTTGGTCTTCGTCGATTGCTTTCATAGCGGACGCCATCAGATGTTGTTTCCCGGCTTTCCCGGGTGTCCTTTGCGCGACAACGTATTTGCCACCATTTTGAACGTCCACGCGGCGGATATCTTCGGCATGCAAGTATGGATTACCCGGTAAGAAATTATCGCCTTGAGTCTCGTCTATATCCTTCTTTTCGCCCCATCCTGCACCTAGCAGGACATCAACTCCCTGCAACGGTGTGTACCGATGTGCAGATGATGGCAAGCCAATGAGGTCACGGCCGATATCCTGATAGTCTTTGCGAGTCACGTTATTGGCGTAGGCGCACGCAGGCGTCGCATGGGTGACGGGCACACTGGTCACTACGCCCACCTTGAATCCATCTTCAGCCTGAAGTGAACGTCCAATCGGCACGACCTGACTGCCATCTACCAAGACGTTGATGCCTGCGTTG
Organism: uncultured Rhodopirellula sp.; assembly: GCA_913061385.1. Taxonomy (GTDB): domain Bacteria; phylum Planctomycetota; class Planctomycetia; order Pirellulales; family Pirellulaceae; genus Rubripirellula. The sequence goes on from CAJXTM010000007.1 coordinate 14,632, forward strand.
TAGGTCTTGTAACCGGACATCATGCTTGTTGCTGAGGCAGCAGAGTCAGTCACTGTATGTGGCTGTTCACGATCTTCACCCAGCAGATAATTTCGCTTGCTTTGTTCTAGCCAAGGTGCTTCACCTCCACGACTCGCATCGTATCCTCCCGTAGGTTCACCAGTCCAATCCAATACGGTTTGAGCATTGGTGTCGAACTTCAGGATGTCTGATTTTGGGCTTGTGCAGATCAGGCCATAATCCGTTTTCACTCGACGGTCATCTTGGAACGCAAGTCCGGTTCCGCGACCGCTGGTGTATTGATGTTGTTTGTAAAGACTTGCTGCACGAGTTGTTTGCCAGTCCATTCCGTCGAAGACCATCAAGATGATATTGGTATATCCCGCATCGATGGCTGCTCGTTGCATCCGATAGATATCCGTTTGGTCGAAGTAAATCGCAGATGGATTTAGTGTTCCCTTGGGTACCTTGCCGTAGATTTTCTTCAAGCGTTCTGGATCAGCATAGGCAGTACCTTCGGCTCGCAATCTATCCAGCGTGATTCCAAACGTATAAACGGGTACCAGGCGATTGCTGTGCTGATCCCATTTCATGTACTCACTGGGCTGGTTGCCCCAGTGTCCCCATGAGGCTGATTGTTCTTGAGTCGCCAGACGTTGCATTCGTCGCAGTGGATCATCCGAGTCGTTTTGGTCAAGGTCGATAGCGATCGTATCAACTGATTCGACGCTTTCTTCTTCAGTTGCTGGTTCGCTCGCTTGGTTTTTCGGTGTTCCTGATATTTTGGGATTATCCTGGACGCAGTAGCCAGGTCTGCTCTGAAGCATTAAGAAAACCAAAATGGTGAAAAATCGTAGCATTGACGGAAATTCTTTTTGCGAAATAGACAACGAATTTGGAGCCGGTGGTGAAGGTTATTGTTTCTCTTCACGGCACCATGCTCATCGAACCGGTGACTAACAGAATAGCCCAGAGTCGTTTAAAGCAGGAGGGATCAGTTTTCGATTGGAGAACTTTTCGTTGCACTGCCGAGTATGCCAGTCCCGGTTGGGAGGGGCTGCTGGTCAGATCGAACCAAGGCTGAGAAGAACGATCAGGGAAAGGATGCGCTTGGAACTGTAATTCGGCTGGATCATGGCCATGAGATGATGTTATGGATGGAAGATCTCGCTATGCGGCTGCTTCATTTTCTTCGCACGATCTGGAAATACGGGCAAGAGATTTCTTGTCTCGTTTCAATGGTTGCGGAGGTTGGGGATTTCTGGCTTGGCTGAAGCATTTCGTGTAAGGTTCCAGACACCAGCCCGCAGAGCCTTGGCCGACGTAGGGAGCCGGGTGGCGCTCGTTTTGTTGTTTTCCCACGGTGTCGGCAGTCGTTAGTTGGGTGTGTCATGTCGAATCGCCTGAGCTAAATTACAGGCATCAGGGTAAGGAATAGGTACCGATCCGGGTTATACCGTGTTAGACGTGCAACCCGTCTTGAACAGGGATTCCATTAACGATGACTTTGAATCGATGGCCTGTGCAACCCGTTACAACAACTCGTGTTGCATGTTCGGTAATCGCAGCCTCAACTGGTGTCTGAGACAAAGTGGTGCCGACGAGGTGCCTCACACCAAGTCCGAAAAAAACAGTCGATGAGCCTGTTACGATGGACGCTGTGGGAAACGAGCTGGAGCCCACACAAATGACGGGCGGCCCAGATGCTCCAACAAGTGTAGTCCCAGTCCAGCGTTCAAACTGCCCATCCGTGAATAACACTGGCCAATTTTTCGAGTCGCGTCAGGTTGCGGATGTGAGATAGGTCTGGTCATGCCTGCCGTTTGTCCTGAGGCGATGGTTACTTCGATCTTTGGTTTTTCTCGATAGTGACTTCGCCGGCGGCCATCAGATATTCTTTTCGGTCTTCGCCTCGCCCTGTTGCATACCGTATGTAAAGTCGATCATCGACGGCGACGGGGCTGGCAAAGATGGAATCACCTGTTTGGTTCTCTGCAAGCAGATCAAAACGGTCGGGGACGGCGGACAGGATATAGACGCTCCCATTCTGTGCTGCGATGTAGATCCGTTCGTCAACCAAAAGTGGTGATGCACTGATGCGGCCTGCAAAAAGTCGCTTCTTCCACATTTCGACGCCGTCCTGAGTACGCCAGCAGTAGGCCACACCGTTGTCGGCAACAGCGAAGACATAGTTTCTGATTGTCAGAAGTGATTGTTCATAGCACATGACGGGATTTTGCCAGAGTAGTTTTTGGGAGCCGTCACCATTGACGCACCACGTGCCCGCTACAGGGTTTCCACCACTGAACAGTACTCGCCGACCGTCCCATGCAACGGTGCCGCACATTGCTTCGGTACCAGCCTCAATCGACCATCTGGTTTGTCCGGTTTGAGGGTCATAGGAAATGATGGTGTCGGCACCCGCAAGTAAAAGTTGGCGCTGGCCTGTGATGGTCGCGATCACAGGTGATGAAAAGTTAAGGTTCTGGGGCCGTGCCTGCATCCACACCTGTTTGCCTGTTCGTCGACTGATCGCGTAGATCCCACTCGCGGCACCATCGTATTCGGCTGCAACAATGACCAGGTCATCTTCGATGATAGGACTTGCTCCGTACCCGAACTGAAAAGCGCTGGGTTTGAAATCGCAGACCCGAATGCTCCACAGCTTTTGTCCGCTGGTTGTGATTGCAGTCAAGCAAATTGCGTCATCTGTATGGAAAGCAACGAACAGATTTTCTCCGTCATAAACTGGGGTTGGTGATGCATACGAATTGTTGGGATGAATCCGGCGTGGCAATGTACCGCGATGCAAGACCCACTGATCAATCAGTCGTCCGCTTTCGCGGTCAAACTTCAATAGCGATTGTGTCTGTTTATCGGTTTCGGCTGTCGTCAGGAAAATAGCATCATCCACAACGACCGGCTGTCTCTTATACACATCTGACGCTGCCGACGACTCCTTACGTG